>DATKWR010000333.1:0-3428 GCA_035529475.1 Sedimentisphaerales bacterium
CGGATTCACCGCTTCGATCAATGTCTTTTCGCCGGGCGCGACCTGTTGCTCTGACGCGAGAAAGCTGGTGACAAAGCCGTCGCTCTCGGCATGAACAATCGCCAGCCTGACGGGCTCGACGATTCCCTCGACCCTGCAATAATCAGGGACGCTAAGAATCCCCAGACCGCCGATGGTCAAACACAAGCCGCCCAAAACGGAGGCCATCGCGAGCCCCCGCGTTCTGGCCAGTTCCGTGCTTGTCACCAGATAGCGAACGAACCGGCCCACCGGAACAATGACCCATGTGACAATCGCCGAGGCCGCGAAGAACGGGACCAGCACAAACAGTTCCTTTGGCAGTCTGTTATTGAGAAACAGCAATATCCGGATGCAGATGAAGACCCGATAGGCGGTCGAAATAATGCCGTAGAATACGAACCAGATTCCTTCCCCATGACTGTTTGCGGGATTCTGTATGCCTTTCACTGCCCAGAAGTACTTCTTGACGAGATAGTGAATGTAGTTTCTGGAGCGGTGGCTGAGATTCGGAATCTCCAGCAGGTCTGACAGGACGTAATAGCCGTCAAACCTCAAAAGCGGATTGGCGTTAAAGACAAGCGTGGAGATGCTCGCAACAAACATGACATTATAGGCGATGATGTGCAGGGTTCCCGTGGAGGTATTGGCCCAGATAATGGCGGCAACCGCCGCACCGGCGAGCTCGACAATCACACCGGCCATGCCCACGACTGCCCGATGCCACTTTTTCCGGAAGACCCATGCACTGGACGCATCAACATAGGGCAGCGGTATGAAGACCAGAAACATGACGCCCATGACGTGGACTTGTCCGCCGGTGCCGCTGAGTCTGCCGAATCTCTTGCACGCAAAGGCATGGCCGAACTCGTGACAGATCTTGATGAGTATGATGCTTAAGTAGAGCAGGACCAGATTATCCGGAGCCAGGATGTCACTGCTCTGATGGATCAGCTCGTTCAAGTTGCCGACCACAAAGTACAATCCCGTCGCGATGATCGATAGCCACAACGCCAGGCCCAGCCAACTGAAAAGCCACCCGACGAGACCCACCCATCTTTCGAGAAAATGGTCCGGGTCGATCAGTGGAATCCGAACAAACAGAAGGTTTGTCAGAACTCCCTGAATCTCGCGCTGGATGCGGGTGCGGTACCGGTTGAAAAGACTTTCGCTATCCGGGGCCAGCTCGGCGTAGAGCAGATTGGAGCAATAGAGCTGCCCGAGAAGTTGGATGGCCTCCCCCTGGGTCGGCGCGGCGTCGCCAAACTGCTCGTTACAGGCCCGCCAGACATCGGCGACGGTCCGCCGGCCGTCAAGCATTCCAATGAACCGCCAGGCTGTCTCACTAATGCGCGAAAATTCGTTGTTGGAGGGATTCTCCAGCACGTACCACATCTGTCCGCGAAAATGCTGCCGGTGGACCTGGACCGTGGATAGCAGTCTGGGCCGCAACGGGGCCACGCGGTACCAGGATTCGTGAAATGTTGGACGCTCAACAGCCATAGGACGCCCTGAACTCTAAAGCCACAATTGCATGCGTATCCAGTTGACGATTTTGCGCGACCACATCCAGGCATAGCGGCGCTGCCCGACGGATACTTTGGCTACGCCTTCCATGCCGGGGCGCATCCACGAGTACGTTTCGAGCAGTTGAACGCGGACTCTGAAAACGTTGCGCTGGTTGACGACCTCGGCGATTGGGTTGATACGCTCCACTAAAAACTTGATTTGCTGTCCGGGATAAGAAGCTGTCGCCAGAACGCCTTCCTGGCCGACTGTGATATCATAAATCTCTTCTTCTGAAACCAGCAGTTCGGCCCGCAGTGCTTCGAGCGGGCAGACCTCGAAGAGGACATCGCCGGTCTTAACGGGCGCACCGATTTGCCGCTTCAGATCGCCTTTGACAACAACGCCACCGAGCGGCGATATGAGGCTCGCCTGACTGATCTGGTATTCGAGCAGTTCAATCTGTGCCTGGGCCTTGTCGGCATCTGCCTGGGCGATTTGCGCTTTGGCGGTCAGGCCATCGCGCATGGCGGCCGAAGCCTGCTTGAGATAGCCGGCCTTTTCTGCTTTTACCGCCGCCAGGCTCAGACGCAGTTCCGCAGTGTCAAGGCTGCCGAGCACTGTGGTCGCTCCTTCCACCGTGTCGCCAACCTCCACGTCAACGCCTTTGATATATCCGTCAAAAGGCGCAGGAATGACTTGTTGATGGGTAGCCTCCAGCATGAACGGCGCCTTCGCCCGGAACTCGCCTTTGGCGAAGATCAGAAAGATGATTGCTGCCAAGCACAGCATCGCTGTGACTTTGACCCAGGTGTACCTGGGGCCTACAAGCACGCCCACACACTTGCGGAGCTTGAGGGCAATCGTCGCAGCAATCCCCCGGTCATACTCGTAGAGATTCGCCAGTCTGGCCGTGCATAGTTCGCACGCCAGACGAACGGTCTCGATTTCATCTGGACTGAAGGCCCCCTCGGCGGGGCGTTCGAGCGTAAGAACCGCCATTACCTTGCCTTGCCAACGCAAGGGCAAACTTAGAACAGCCAGTGGTCCATAACGTTTGGCAAGTTGATCGGTCGCTCGGTGGACGTACATGCATTCTTTGGGAGCTGGACTCAATATCTCGACATCCTGGTCCAGGCACTCTTCCATCGCCGATTCAATGTCCTGGACAACTTGCATTTTCCGGCTGAAATTCTCGGTGTGGCTCATGGCTCGGAGCTGAACGTATCTTCCTTTGAGAAAACCGATGCTCACGCGGTCGCATTGCCACCGAGAAGTCACTTCGTTGCAGAAGGCCATCGCGGCACTGGTGAACCTCTGCTCCCGATTGACGGCCGACAGCGTTTCCAGTGCCTGGTGGAGCCGCCGGCATCGCTGCTGCCAATCGTGCTGAAGATGCCGCATTTGGGAACTACCGAGAATGCCTGCCAACAGTTGAAGTTTCTGCTGATTCTCTTGAAGGGCTGTTTCGTTGTCAGCTCCCATGACAAAAGCCCCTACGGCTTGCCCGATCTCCGCCACATGCAATGGAATCATCAGAACGCTGTGTTTTGTTGATGGGCGACCGCGATGACCGCATTCGCCGAAAGATTTAACAACCGGATTATCGGACGAGAGTACCTTGTGGGCGAGTCCGGCTGAGTTGATCAGCCACTCCGGGGCAGATACACCGTTTGCACGTTGTGGGTACAGGGCCAGGATATCAACCTGCCCTTTCTGGCTGTTGCGCAGAATGGCCCCGCCGTCGGCGTTGCTCAGTAAACACTTGGCAGCAAGGAGGTTATGAAGGAACTCCCCCGGACTTCCCTGCGGATTCGCAAGCCGTTTGATTAAGTCCGCCACCTTGATTTTGTCTTCAGGCTGGGGTTGGCTATTCTGTAGTTTGTCCACGGTTATCTGCCGCG
>DATKWR010000334.1:0-3963 GCA_035529475.1 Sedimentisphaerales bacterium
AATGGTGGCCAGATGTCCGGCCGTCGGCGTGCCGCCCCAGGAACCGTTGCAGACGGGCACCTCTACGGGCCGCCCGTTCACTTGTGGACTGTGATGCTGCAGGACGAACTGACGTAGGACGTTGTGCCCGTGGATCGGCTCTCCCAGCCAGTACAGAAGCAGCATACGCGGGGAGCGAATCTCCTCTCCCGGGCGCAGTTTGAGAGCCAGGTGCTCCATGCCAGCTGATATGGCGGTCTTGCCTCGACCATCGTGGGCGAACTCCGCAAACCACTGGCCGCTCCAGCCCACCGCGGAGATGAGTCCATCGCCACCGCTGCACAGGTTGAAGAACGGCAGCCAGGTTGTGGAGGGGCGGCCATCGATGAACGGCACGAACGCTGGGGAACCGTTCCTGACCTTGCGGAAAGCGGCATTGTTGGCGCTGTCCATGCGAATGGTGCGGCCCGCGTCCCACTGGGACTGCCGCAGTTCATCGACCACATACTGAAAGTCGTCATAACGCCCGTCGCTGCCATACGCGCGGCGCAGTTCGGGCATCTCGCCGTCCTTGGCGCACGTCCAGCAGGTATCGAGCGCCTTGAATTGGGCGATGGGTGCCGTTTCTCCGGCACCGTCGTTTCGCAATCGTATGACCCATTCCATGGCCGGGAACTCGCGGAATTCGGTCAGTTCCATGACGCAATGAAGATCGGTTTCCGCATCGCGCCAGCGCAGGGAATGTAATCGTTTTCCATTCTGCCACGCGCCACTCTCGCACTGGGCATTCTCTCGTTTCACCCATTCGCGACTGGATCGAGTACCGCAGACGAAGCTGAACGGCAGATCAGGGGGACAACGCCCCGGTTCCTGAACTTGTCCATCTGTCGCCCCGGCTCCTGGATCGGTGATCAGCGAATGAGCCCAAGCGCGAATCAAAGCCATCTCTTCAGGCCGGACATGCGATGAGCCGATACGGTTGTTCATTGTCATCCTTGTCAGCCAACGTCCGAAGTGAGCTTTCGGCGCGATAGCGTCGATAAGCTCGACTTCATGGTTGTGCAATTCCTTGTGCCTTCTTGTAGTTGCGCCAGTTTGTTCTGGCATCCAATTCTAGTTCCTGGAGTTGTTGCCGTGTTGGCGCAACGAACATGATTCGGACATTCCGAATCTTCGGTTCAGCATTGCGGATCTTCTTGATGATGAAGCCCGGCATTCCCTTTGTGCCGTTGGGACTGTCAGCGGCGGAGACCTCCGTTCCATCAAGAAATGCGGTGATACGGCCAGATTCAGCTCTCATCTGGAAGTCGTACCATCTGGCATCTTCGATCGTGAGAGGTGTGGAAGAGATAACTGCCGTGTCTTCTTTCTGGTGTGAGTAGTACGCAAGGTTCAAACATTGTGGCAGGATCTGGCAGTAGACGCTGCTACCCACGGCAGCAAGCTCAATCTGAAAATAGGCATCCTCTGCATCACGTCTCACCAACACGTCGGTCCTGAGGACATAGTCGTCCCACGACATGCCACCGACCTCTGCCCGGACATCGGGACCATGGAAGACGAACGTATCCCCCTCAACTCGAAACTCCGCCGGAGGGCCAGTTACCCATTTGCTCAGGTCACCGTCTGGTGTCAGGTCAATCCAGTCTGTGGCTTTCGTATTCATGTCTTCCTGCACAACGCCGCAAATCAGCGGCGCGCCCCAGCGCGTACGCTGGATTTGTCTTGTTCGAAGCCGTCCTTATTTCAGGGCACGGACATCACTCTCCACGGCCTGCAGTAGGTTGGTCTGAACCAACGCGAACTTCTCTGGTGCCAACGTGTCGGGTGTTGTCTCCCCTGCATACTTGCGGAACACCGTCCCAAACTGACGGCGTTTCGTGCGAACCTTGCGCTGCTTGCCGTGGTCAACGTCATGTCTCTCTGCTGTTCGCAGCGTGTTGACATCAGCCAAGCTGTCAGGCCATTTCCCATCGAGCCGTGTGCCCACGCTTTCACGGAAGAGGAAGTACATATCGTCTAACCAATCTCGGTACTCGGTCACGTCCTTTGCAACCGTGCCGAGGCGCGTGAGTGCGGCAGCAGTCTTGTTGGTTGCCTTGAACAGGTCGGTTCCGTGTTTGCGTGCGAATTCTTCGTTCTTCGACTGGATGAGGTCCCTAAGTCGCGCCGCCTGCTCGCCTAGAGCCTTTGCCATCGCGCTCTCAGCGACGACACTCACACCAAGCACGTCTGCAAAACTCGGGTTGTGCTGGAGGAGCTTGCGAAGGATGATCTCATTCCGAATCTGTGCACCGCGCCGCACATTGGCATTGACCGTCTTCTGGAAGGAGATGTAATCCGGGTCTGTCGCACGCTGACCCAACGTCACCTGCCGGCTGAGTTCCTTCTGAAATTCAGTGAAGAACTTGCGGAGAGCTGCTTCCTGCCCTGTTTGCTTCCCGGTAAGGATGAGCCTAGCGACCAGGGTCGCGAAGGATTGCACAATCGTCCTGTTGCGGAGCCACGAGACTTTGTCGGGAAAAATGTCGTTGAGGTAGTCAAATGTCGCCTTCAGCCGACGTGCAACGTTTGAGCGTGATGAGAAGCTTGCTTGGCTCTCGAAAGTGGCTTTGAGATCGTCGTACCGTAGTCCTGTGTCAATGCCTTCGATCTCGATCGCCGCGACCTTGGCGACAATGTCGAAATGCGCGTAGCGCTTGTCATTGACGGCCACTTTCTTCTTGAAGAAGTCATGCTTGGCAAGCCTGCGCGCAAAATCGCAAAGTTTGCTGTGCGCCGAGTTCAGTCTCTCGCTGCTTGTCAGCGGGAGACCCTCTTGTAGGCGCTGGAAGAACTCCTTTACCTCTTTCTCCGTCGCATTCGTGATTTCGTCGTACTCAATTTCGAAATCGTCAAAATCATCCTGAACGTGCTCTGGCAGATCATCGTACGTGTCTGCCCCAAACATCTGGGACGACGGGCGTGACAGGGAGAGTTCGTTGTCGAAAAACTCGAAGATGGCCAGTAGCCGCTGTTGGCCGTCTACGACCTCATACTCATCGGGATCCATGGAGGTCTTGAGAAGGTAGAACTTGGGCAGCTTCCAGCCGCGGAGGATTGTATCAATCAACATCTGCTTCTTTTTCGTGGGCCAGACGTCTTCCCGTTGCCACTCGGGAATCTCGTATCTGTCGCGGCGTTTGTATATCTTGTCGATCGCTCGCTTACTGGCGCTCATGTCCATAGTGCTTCTCCCTTTCTGTCAGGTTCGAACGGTCGCCATCACTTGCGGGCTAGGCCGCAGGCCTTGACCGTCAAGTGCATGGCGTGGTTGGACGCTCCTCCGCCACTTGAAGCGGCCTGACTACGAAGTACTCGTTGCCTTCCTCTTCTGTGATGTCTGTGAGAGCGAAACCGCACTTCCTGTAGAGCGCGATGCCAGCCGGATTGTCCCACTTGACCGTGCAGCGCATGTGAAGACAGCCAGCCTCCCGCGCAACCGATATGGCTTCCTGCATGATCCGGGCGCCCACCCCACACTGGCGATACTGGGGGCGCACGAGCACTCCCTCGACGAAGGCAAGCTTTTCCTTGGCCAGTGGCCCGAAATTGATGGGACCAATGTCGAGATGAACACCGCCCAAGACATGGCCCTCGGGCGTGACAGCACAGACGCAAGCAAAGCTCCAGGCATCACGGTCGGCACGATCCGCCGGCAGCGGCTCCCGAGAATACTCGAGTTCCTTGGCGAACAGGCTCTCCGCCTCGTCCGGCAGACGATCATCGTTGCCGTAGGATCTGACGTCGTAGCTTGGTATCTGCATCATCTGTCCTCATCCAACAATGGTTATATGGTTTCTTCATAACACCTTTGGGCCGCGAGATCGAGTTATAAGCCCCCAAAGCCAAAGTCGGCATAATTCCTGTCCCTGCAAAGCATTAGGGCCTTTTCGGCAATGAGCCCGGGGGAATATACAGTTTCTGTATAAGACACCTTCATCT
>DATKWR010000335.1:0-10420 GCA_035529475.1 Sedimentisphaerales bacterium
AACCACCTGCGGCATATCGAGCACCGAGCTTCTGTGCGACCTCCTTGTTTCCATAGAGCCGCGTGCTGCGTGCAGGGCGACCTGACAAGCAAAACCCCGGGCTTTTTGGCCCGGGGAGATGGTTTGCAGGGAGTTTTGGGAGGTTGAGGGAGTTCAACGTTTAGAACTGGCCAACTGGATTGAAACCAATGTCTCGCGCCGTGCAGGCATCAATGCAATTGGTCGCCAGCAGGCTGTGATTCTTGTTGGAACGGAACAGGCGCTGCGTCGAACCGATGATGACTTTGGTGAAGCTGGTTTGCGTGTTCATGGCTGTGTTCCTTGGGGTTAGGAGTGTGTGCCGTCTTGATGTAATGACTATCGCCGAACCGGCAGCCATTGGATGTGACATTTATCACATTGCTGTCGTAGCCCTTGTTACCATGCACCATCAGGTTGGCCGGCAAACCCTCAAGCAGACCTGTTGCAGCTGTGCAGTCAGCCAATGTCCGCCAGTGACCTTTAGGCGTAAGGAGTGTGCAGTTCGTCACATTGTGCTGCGTAATCATTCATTAGCTGGATTAACGGTTTTCAGTTTACTCAAACTGCCATGGAGCTAAAAGGCTCGCTATGAGCAATAGACGGAACCCTCGCCCACGTTACCATATGAACCAACCAGTAAGCCTGCTGGTTGGCAATAATGGCTGCCTTGTATTCTGTGAGCTGAGAGACATGAGTATCACGGGTGCAAGGCTTGCGTCGGTCCCATTGAAGAACGTGCCTGACACATTCAATTTCTTAATCCACAGCGAAGATGTTGCGCTGCCCTGCCGGGTGCGTTGGATTAAAGGCACTGAATTGGGCGTGGAGTTTATTGGAGAGCCTGAGTATCGTCGTAACATCTTCGACTAGGAGATCGAGATGAACAAGAAGCCACCCGTCCTCATCAACTGTTGATGAAGCCCTCGATGTTAGCGATCATTTTGGGAAAGCCATCTTCGGACTCGAAAAGCATGTGATTTGGGCTGTTCAATTGGACAAATGCCGCACCCGGAATGTGACTGGCAAGGAATTTTCCCTCGGAAAGGGGAGCGACAGAGTCTCGATCGCTATGAAGAACCAGCGTCGGAATCGTTACCCGGGGCAATAGTTTGGAAACGTTCATGTCATCGAACAATGCGCGAAACTGCGCGATGTTCTCTCCCGGTCCGCAAAGTTTCTGAAATTCATTGAACCATTGCATCTGTTCCTGGGAAGCTTCAGGCATGAATAGGGTTGTCAGGGTCTGCCGGATGGCCGGGTTCTCGTTCCCCCAGCTATGACGAATGAGGTTGACCAAAGCTTCGCTTTCTTCGCGCTCCGCGTCATTGCCGCGCTGTTTGCGTCCTCGGGCATATCCCCCGTTCAGCACAAGATGAGAGACTCGATCCGGCTGACGCAGGGCATAGGCAATCGCAATAGACGCGCCCTGAGACATGCCCAGAATTGCAACTTTTTCATAGTTGTATGTGTCAATCACGACTTCCATATCGTCGACCATGCGGTCAAAGCTGATACTCAAGTCAGACCATTGCGACAGACCGTTTCCTCGTTGGTCATATCTTATGACCTGGAACCTGTCCGAAAGGTGCTTGATGTAATCGCCGTAGGCTGGGCTTTCCCAATCCATGTCCAGATGGGTCATCCAGCTTCCGGCAAACAATAAGGGGTAGCCTTCGCCAGATACTGCGTGAGCGATCGAGGCTCCGTCCTTTGATTGACAAAATTTTACGGTTGGCATCTTAACTGGACGCCCGCTCGATACCTTATGATCTTCACCATCCGCGGATTTTGCTGGTGTGTTCCTGAGGCGAATCGAAACCGGCCCGATTAGGCGAAAACCCCGCCGTCCAACCGTTTCAACATACTTTGGTTGCGTGGCATTATCCCCTAGTGCTTTGCGAATTTCAAAAATGTACTCGCGAACCAGGTCAGGACTAATGTGCAAATCTTTCCACACATCACGAAGAATTTGATCACGTGACAGGATTGCACCGGCACCGTTGATCAGGCACTGCAAAACCTCAGCCGCTTTGGGAGACAGCGAGGTCAGAACATCGCCGGTAGAAAGGCTACCGTCTTCCAGGTTCAATTCCCACTGTTCCATAAATTTTCCCTCGCCCGAGCAAAACTCAACGATAGACCCACGATATGCCAACGGACGCGGGGTGCCTTATGCGAGTAACTTTACTTTAGCATGGTAACAGGAAGCTTATCGATGATTCAAACCCCAACAGAACGGACAGCCCAGGCGATAGCCAGGATCGAGAATATGGCCATGACCGAAGTGTCAAGATTATTAGAAAATCTGTCGCGTGATTTGGACAACGAAATTTGCGAAGCTCTCAATGAAGAAAACAACGGCCTGGCTGAGCGTTTGAACCGGCACTTCATTCGGACGAAAGAGCTTGCGAAAACTCTAAGGCAATCTTCGGATGTTACTTGTTCTTGTAGGCACCGAACGTCCTAAAATGTTGCGCTGCAGCGAAGGTCTTGGATGGGCTCCAAGCAGTCATTTCGCCTTACAGGCTGATGGGTTCTGAACCACCATTGAACTTGCGACTATTCGGTAAAACCTGCCTTCCGCAAGGCACCTATGAAGCGGTCGCGATAAACGTCGTTGCGAAACGGATAGTTCTCGGCAACGAATGAAACTCTGAAATCTGGATTGATCTTGAGGGTATTCAAAACCGCCTTTTTGGCGGCTTCGGGTTGACCTGTCTCTGTATATGTACACGCGGCAATTGCATGCGAAAGCCATCCAGCGTTTGCTTGCCGAACTCCTTTCACAGCCCATTTGTGGGCCTCATCATACCGTCCCAGGAATATCAGGGACCATGCACGACCGCTCATGAACGTCCAGATGGCCGGATCATGAGGGTTGAGCCTAAGTGCCTGATCAATCATTTCGATCGCTTCCTCAGCGCGCCCAACAAAATTGAGGGCATTTCCCAAACCGTAGTAGGCGTGGGCAAAGCTGGGGCTAAGTTCGATTGCCAACTCCAGCTCTGCGATAGCGGTATCCAGCTCTCCGAGCAGTGTACAAATTCGCCCTAGCGCGAAATGTCCAAAGGGCTCTTGATCATCTGCGGCAATGGCTCTTCTCGCGAGTGAGAGGCCAGCTTCCAAACTGGTCTTCGGGTTTTCAGTATAACCAAAAAGGGCGATCCAGTAGTGAACGTGTGCCAGGGCGGCAAGCGCCCTGCTGAAATTTGGGGCCAATTCTATGGCTTTGCTGATTTGTCGAAACGCCTTTACGTTATCCTCTTTGGTCGCTCGATAGTGATGCCACAACCCGCGTTGAAACCAAGACCACGCATCAAGGTTCTCAGCCGGCCTGGTGATTGCGCGCTGCTGCTCAGCCTTAGTCAGCTCCGGTTCGATAGAAGCAATCAGGGCTGCCGTTATATCGTCCTGCAGGGCAAATATGTCTCCGATCTCTCTGTCGAACCGTTCGGCCCATACATGAACACCGTCGGAAGCGTCAATTAACTGCGCGGTAATGCGAACACGATTTCCCCCGTTGCGAACGCTGCCCTCCAGCACATAGCGTACACCCAGCTCTGCCGCTACGCGCCTTACATCCGGTGAGGATCCTTTGTAAGCAAAAGAAGAGTTGCGGGCGATGACGAACAACCAGCGGATTTTTGAAAGGGCAGTAATGATATCTTCGGTCATGCCATCAGAGAAGTACTCCTGGTCCAGGTCTCCAGACATATTGTTGAAAGGAAGTACTGCGATGGAGGGTTTGTCGGGCAATGCCAGTGGCACATCTGTATTGGCCTTGCCGGCGCCGGAGTCAGCTTGCTTCCTCACTACTGATGCCTTTGGCCAGCACCAAACCCTGATTGGTCGGGAAACGTTTTTTAACTCGTGGGTGTCTCCGCCACTAAACTGCCCGGCGATAGTGCGATCCAGACTATTGTAGACCATATCGGAAATGGCCAGTTGACCCGGCTCTGCCAGTTTCTCCAACCGGGCCGCCACATTGACCCCGTCTCCAAATACATCCTCCACCTCGAAAACAACCTCTCCCGTGTGCATACCCATTCGCATTTGGATTGTTGCGTGGTTCAGGATACCCTCCTGAACCTCGATTGCGCACGCTACCGCATCGGTAACAGACGGAAATTCGATGATCCAGCCATCTCCCATTCGCTTAATAACATTGCCATTGCGCCGCGTTGCGACCGGTTCAAGCAACTTGGTGCGCAGCAGTCGCAGGGACTCAAGCGTGCGCTCCTGGTCTTCCGCCATGAGTCG
Organism: Sedimentisphaerales bacterium; assembly: GCA_035529475.1. Taxonomy (GTDB): domain Bacteria; phylum Planctomycetota; class Phycisphaerae; order Sedimentisphaerales; family Anaerobacaceae. Next base: position 4,282 of record DATKWR010000335.1, read on the forward strand.
GGTGTAGTCGACCACATCAGCGGCCAAAATGGCAGCAAGCCTGCGTTCCAAAGATGGACTCCTTTCGGCCATAGCGTATCCACATAACGGGTTGGAATCTACGCCTATGAACTGCGTGGTGCACAACTGCTGTTGGCAAAGAGCCAATATTTTAACTCCGGCATTTGGATGCCTACTCAGGGCTCAGTGCCGCCATGCGGCGCTGCAGCATCGCGTATACAATTCCCGACAGATGGATGTCCGCTATTAGCAAATTGACACAACCTTTGTGCAATTGCGGCGAATTCACACTTTCCGCCCAACTTGCCCGTTCAAGGCTCCAGGGCGAACGTCTCAAAGGTCCGCTGAGCTGCCGTAAAGGCCAATCATTGGAGACGACAGCTTGTGATGCACATAGCGGACTATCTGCCCGGTTTGTTGGAGCGTCTGCTTTCTGAGGTAGAGCGGAAATTCTCGCTGGCTGTCACACACGCGCGAAGATGACCTTTTTCAGACTGGCCTGTAGTTCAAAACCAATCTGTTTCTGTGCATCTCAGGTATAAGCCAGGGTCGAAATGGAATGATCGCCCTCGATCCCTCGAAGAGCGACGGAGATCGGACTTTCAAATGTGAACTCGGGGCTGCCTTCGACCATCGATCTGCTGGCTTCAGAAACCAGAATTTGTCCTGGACTAGCCGACGCAGCAATTCGAGCCGCTTTGTTGACGACCGTGCCGAAGAAATCTCCATTCGATTGCACAACATCACCGGTATGCATGCCAATCCGCACTTCCAGCACGTGGCCCCCGCTCTCCTGGCGTGTCAACTTCTGGATCGATATTGCGGAGGTTAGAGCATTGCGAGCTGACGAAAAGCACGACATCGTGCCATCGCCCAGCGTCTTGACGATTTTGCCGCCATTACCTTCGATTGTCTCGGAGAGAGCACGCAAGTGTTCACTGATGACTTTGGCCCAGGCTCTGTCACCAATGGTGGCCGCGATGGAGGACGAGTCAGCAATGTCCGTGAACATGACGGTCGCGGTATCTTCGCCGGAAGGCGCACTGAATTCTTCCTTTGCAGCGCTTATCAGGCGGTCGAATGCGGTGTGTTCGACGCCCAGTTTTTCAATATTGGACGTCGGATTCGATACGTGAACGTGGGCAATTTTCCAGACACCGTGCTCCAGAACAAACACCCACGTAAAGCGCTCCACGCAGGCGGTGTCGTTTTCGGGAAACCTCAGCTCCCCTACCCATGAGGCCCATCCGGTGTTGCTGGACTCGAATGCCTCGATTGCATCATTCTCTATCGTAAACTCGGGGATTTCCTCGGCATGATCGGCATAGCCGTTACGCAAGATTTGGCCAGACCAGAGTTCATTGAAGCTGCTTCCAATGTAACGGATGTGCTCGGAAGCGGAGAACATGTTGGTTAGTGTCTCGCGCTGCTTGTTTTTCAACGCATTCAACCAGCGGGCAGCGACTGCGGCGAGTTCAGGTGAAGGTTTAATTGGATCCAATTTTCCGCTCACTTTCGATTGAGTGACGTCTGTTCAGCAATATAATCTGACCCAGACTATCCCAAAATTGCGAAACGCAAGACCATCTTTCCTGCCAAAGTCATGTTTGGTAACCCTATCAAGAAATGGCACATATACAGGGAGTTTTTCGCCTGACCGTATTAAAAGTAGAGGAAGAATTTGGAGCTGCAGTTCTTACTTAGCTGCATATTCTTCGATCAACCATTGACGAACTGTCTTGACTGCATTGCGGCGAGCCGCTCTGCTGTTTACTACCAAATAATAGCCGCCGAATGGAATTTCCAGCGGCGATAGCTCGACCAATAGCCCCGCTTTCAATTCTGGTTCACAGAGGTGCTTATCCATCAGCACTGCGCCGAGGCCGGTAACCGCTGATTGAATAGCGAGAAGAGCATTAAGTGGATGCGGCAAATCGAGTTTAGGTGTTTCTTCGAGGCCTGATTTTCTAAACCACTCAGGCCATAACCGAAATGTTGCCTCTTCCAAAAGTGGGCCAGCTGCTAGAGCCTCTATATCTAATTTGCCGCTTGCAATTGGGGCAAAGTCGGATGCGGCATAAGCCCGAACCGAACACTGAAAGATGAGATCATAGCTTTCGGGCGGTTCGGAGCGCAAATATCTCAAACCCATGTCAAAATCATGCGCCTCTATGTCCATGACCTGTGTCGTGACCGAAAGCTTTAGATCAATTCCAGGATAGCGGGCTTTAAAACCGGGAAGCCGGGGCACCAACCATTTCTGCGCAACTGTAGTTTCGGTTGTTAATGTAACGGTACCTTCAGGTTGAACCGATAGGGCTTCTGTCGATTGAGCAATTTGATCAAAGGCCGGAGTGATGCCGTCAAGAAAAGTGCGGCCTTGAACAGTCAGTGCGACCCCAGTGTTGGTTACGCGAAAGAGGTGCACGTTCAGGCGACCTTCAAGTCCGCGAACGTGACGAGAGATCGCTGAATGGGATACGTTCAGTTCCGCTGCAGCTTTTGTAAAACTGCCCAACCGTCCTGCTGCCTCAAAGGCCCGAAGCGCATTCAGGGGAGGTAGTAACCGAGGCATCTCTCATTGTGACTTTTTTGCACAATGGATGTCAAGGAACTATAATTGAGAATGGCATGTACTTTGACGCACTCTGGTTGCAAGACAAGTCTGGAGGCATACATGAAGACCCTTAGCAAATACGAATTTGAAACACTTGAAACACCGCTTGCAGGAACTAGCATCAAGAATATCGGACAAGTTCAAAGGTGCATAAAAACAATCACAGGCATGTTTCGTTCAAGATTTGATCTGAACTACCTGAATTCGCATTTACGTCGTGATACAAGGATAGATGAGCTTGAATTGGAACGGAAAAGAATTGTAAACGCACCATTGATCCGATAGCAGCAGTTAAGCTTCCAATTATACGTACAAGCACCTGAAGCCAGCAACATCAGCTCCCATTGCGAACGTTCGTTTCAGGTCGGGAGCGATCATTAGTGCAAGCATGGTTCATAGTTGTTTTATCCGCTGTGCTACCTTTGGAATCAATCATCGGCGACGGCAGATTCTGGCACAAAGCTGCCGTGTGACAAACCGATTGCTGATGGCTGCTTTTGATGCTGTGGACGGCTCCTCCACCGGCATTGCGATGTGCCACAATGCGGTGTCATTTAAGGAACCGCCAAAGGAGGAGCCACCCATGGAGAAGATTAGTACGATTGGTCTGGACATTGCAAAGAACGTGTTCCAGGTGCATGCCATTGACGAGACCGGGAAGATTGTTGTGCAACGTCGGCTGAAGCGGCGGCAGGTTCTGTCTTTCTTCGAGAAACACCCGCCTTGTCTGATCGGCCTGGAGGCCTGCGCGACATCGCATTATTGGGCACGCGAGATTGAGAAGCTGGGCCATGAGGTTCGGCTGATGCCGCCGCGATACGTGAAGCCTTATGTCAAGCGCAACAAGAACGACATGGCTGATGCGGAGGCGATCTGCGAGGCAGTGACACGGCCGACCATGCGGTTCGTCGCGATCAAGACGGCGGAGCAGCAGTCAGTTCTGATGCTGCACAAGACCCGTCAGTTGCTGATCCGCCAGCAAACAATGCTGATCAATGCCATCCGTGCCCACCTGGCAGAGTTTGGTATCGTCGCTGGTATCGGGCGCAGGGGCGTCGAGAAGTTGGAGGCTATCATTGAGGCAGGCGAGGACGATCGGGTGCCGCCGGCCGCGCTCGAATGCCTTATGGTTCTGCGCGATCAACTCGCAGTGGTGAAACGCCACATCCTTGATGTGGACCGGCGGATCATGGACGCTCACCGCTCGAATGAGCTGAGCCGCCGGCTCGCCGGCATCCCGGGCGTTGGCCCGTTGATCGCCACGGCGCTGGCCACATCCGTTCCCGATCCCCATACCTTCAGATCGGGCCGTGACCTGGCAGCATGGATCGGCCTGGTGCCGAGGCAGAACTCGACAGGTGGTAAACAACGCCTCGGGCACATCTCCACGGCTGGTAATCGCTATCTCAGAACGATGCTGGTTGTGGGTGCGTTATCGGTTATCCGCCGAGCCAAACAGCTTGGCTACACCCGGCGACCATGGCTGGCTCGACTGCTCGAACGCCGCTCGACTAAGGTTGCCGCAGTTGCGCTCGCCAACAAGATCGCCCGCATTGCATGGGCAATGATGGCGCATGGAACATACTATCAGGAACCAGAAACCCAGGCCATGTGAGACGCCTGTGTAATATAACGCGCAAACACCGCGCAAAAGAGGTTGGAGAAGGGCAACGACGGATAATGCATTGAACGGTCGATACCGCGAGAGGGACACCCCACTTGGGTCAAAGCAGAATGACTACTGCGTGCTTTTGATAGGGACCCGCTCGGCGGAAAGCATTATGGCCAGCGGCCATGTCAAGCGCCGCACCCAAACAGGCCGGACACATGACCGCACCGACCAGCTCAGGCAATACACGTCAAAAAAACCCTTGCCAACACGGAGCCGTCCACACATGACCCAAACTTGCCGTTCGTGTTCTTGGGCAAACTTCCGTGTTGCGGACTTAGCGGGCGTCACCCCGCAGCAAGAGTAAGGCCGTTTCTGACTCGATCTGGTCACGCTGCATGCGATATCACATTGACGCGGTCTTATGCATTCGCTCAATTATGGGGTTTGCAGTAGGCTAAGTTGGTGCCAGTGACACCGAAGTCTTGGGTGATCGATGGGGAGAGCGACAGTGGAAACTACCGACATGGTGCGGCATTTCAAGCGTGTGCAATTTGATGGTCAGCTGATTGATCGTGACCATGCTGAATTTGACAGGTATCGAAGAGTCTGGAATGCAACCGCTGACCGACGGCCCGGCGTGATCGTCCGCGCGGGCAGCGTAAAGGATATTCAAAAAGTTATTACTGCTGCTGCACAGGATAGAACCCTGCTCGCTGTTCGTGGCGGCGGACACAGCATACCGGGGCTGTCAACTTGCGACGACGGTATCATGCTTGATCTTTCCCTGATGAACTCCGTTTCCATTGACAAGTCATCAGGCCGCGCCGAAGCGCAGGGCGGTGCTCTGCTTGGGGACCTCGACAGAGCCGCTGTCGAACACGGCCGCGTCGTGCCAGCAGGCGTCATTTCCCATACCGGCGTCGCGGGTTTGACACTGGGTGGCGGGATGGGCTGGCTAAGCCGGCATTTTGGACTGACGATCGACAGTCTGCTGGCCGCAGACATCATCACGGCGGACGGTCAATTGCTGCATGTCAGCGACAAAAGTGAGCCTGAACTGTTCTGGGCGATTCGCGGCGGTGGCGGCAATTTTGGCGTTGTCAGCAGATTTGTCTTCCGGACACACCACCTTGGACCGGTACTAATTGGCAAATGGACATATCCCGTAACACAGGCAGGAGCTGTATTGCGGCAACTAAATGATCTCGCCGCGCATGCACCACGCGAGCTGACAACCGGTTTCGTATTTCTGGCGGCTGGACTGAACGTCACAGCGATCTGGTCTGGGGCAGCAGAAGAAGCCGATGATCAGGTGATGCCGTTCGGACGCCTTGGACAGCCGGAGACTTCTTCGGTTGGCGAAATAACTTTCTTGCAGTTGCAAAGCATGGCTGACGAACGCATGGCCTGGGATCGCCGTTTCTATGCAAAGGGCGGATTTGTGCGGGAAATCGATGCCGCAGTGATTGATCGCATGGTCGACTGCATTGCCAACTCACCGGCCGCAGACGCGGAATTCTACGTGATACAGTTAGGAGGAGCTGTATGCGACGTCGCAGACAACGACACGCCTTATAGCGGCAGGCAGGCAGGTTTCTATTGGCTGGTCGAATCGGCGTGGGATGATCCAGCAGAGGATGAACGCGTCATCTCATGGAGCAGAGCTGCTGCGGCCAGTCTCGCCGAAGTCTCAATGCGCGGCAATTATGTAAACGAACAAATCGACGTTAGCAGCGAGGTTGCACGATCTGCCTATGGAGAAACGAAGTACGATCGTCTATCCAAGCTCAAGGCTCGTTATGATCCCACAAACCTGTTTCGCCTAAATCAAAATATCGAGCCGAAGTTCTAGCTTCTCATTGACCGCCAAAAATTGATCTGTTTGGCATCAAGCTCATCCATCAAAAGTA
>DATKWR010000336.1:0-2054 GCA_035529475.1 Sedimentisphaerales bacterium
GCCAGAGAACCTTCGCTCTTGGGTCTAAACGTCAGGGTATAACCGCCGCGGACAATATATACTGCAGAAACCAGATTTCCAAGAGAAAAAATGTGCCAGAGGGCGCAAAGTGATGACAAGCCGAGCAACAAGACTATGGGCTAAGTATCGGATTAACAATACGGTGCTCTGGAATTGTAAATCTTTGAGCGGCCATATCTTACAGAACTGCCACTTGCGCGATTACAAACGTACTTACAAAAAGAATCCAAAATCGGCCGAAAAAGGGTTCCCGGCGGCCCCTTCGGCAAAAGGGTGATCTTGTCTATCCACGTCTTTTTGGCACTTTTGGTAGGCCCCTTAATCGGGGAATCTCCAGTGCAATTAGGTTGCAAAGAACGAGCCGCGTCCGGCAGTTCCCGGAAGAAGTCCAGGCCTGCCCGTTGATCAACTTCATCCACGGTAGTCAGGCAGTCGATTTCGACTTCCAACTTCAGACCCCTGCTTTCTTCTTCACCTTCTTGGTGGCATCCTGCTTTTGCTTCGTGCCGGCCTTCTCCTTCTCGCCTTGGCCGAGAGTGCGCGGGCGTTCGGGCACATTGACCTTTGGCGCAAACCGGGCCAGTTCTGCCTTCACGCCGTTATACTGCGGGTCCTTCGCAAGATTGGTCCACTCGTAGGGGTCTTTATCATGGTTGTATAATTCTTCACTGCCGTCGGCGTAGCGAATGTACCGCCAGGTCTCGCTGCGAATACTGTGATTATCCTTGTGAAACGTCGTGACAGCAGGGCGATCCCAGCTTGCTTTCGGGTCCGCGAGCAGTGGCCGAATACTCACGCCTTCGGCGTGCGAGGGTGTTGGCACTCCGGCCAGGTCGCACAGGGTCGGGTAAATGCTCATAAAGTCCACCGGGCGCTCGCACACACCACCGGGCTTCGTGACGCCGGGCGCGGACCAAATGAATACCGTCCGCGCGGCCTCCTCCCAGAGAGCGAACTTTCGCCAATGCAGCTTCTCGCCGAGGTGCCAGCCGTGGTCGCCCCAGAAACAGATGATGGTATTGTCGCGGTAGGCCGATTTCTGCAGGGCCTCAACCAAGCGGCCGACCTGGGCGTCGCAGAAGGCGATGGTGGCCAGATAGGCCTGCACCGCGTCCTTCCAGCGGCCGGACTTGAGAATGGCGGCGTGGTCACCCTCCGGCTTGGCCATCTTGACCCCGGCGGCGGGCACGTCGTCCAGGTCGTCCTCGCGATGAGGCGGCAACTGGACCGTATCGAGCGGGAACATGTCGAAATACTTCTTCGGCACGGCAAACGGCATGTGCGGCTTGTGCAAACCGACCGCCAGAAAGAACGGCTTGTCGTGTTTCTGGCCGAGCCTCTCGATGCCGTAGCTGACGGATTTGTAGTCCTGCATGTCCTCGTCCCGGCAGTCGAGCGGGTAGAACTTGATGCCGCCCACCCCGTCATCCGGAGCCGAAGGATGTCGCCTGAGGTTGCCGCCCCGTTCTTCGAAATAATCCGTCCACTCGCCCGGACGGTGATCGCTGCTGTGATAGATTTTCCCCGCCCCGAAGACATTGTAACCAGCCTTGAGGAACTGGGTCGTGAGCGTCTGCTCCTTCGGAATGGCCGGCTTCCAGTCCTGACCGTTGTCATAGATGCCCGTCGTGCTGGCCCGCAGGCCGGACATCAGGGCGGCCCGCGATGGGTTGCACACGGGTGCGGCACAGTTGGCGCGGGTGAATGTCACGCCCATCTTCGCGAGCCGGTCGATATGGGGTGTTTTCGTCTGCGGATTGCGCCCGAGATGACCGACCCAGTGGTTCAGGTCATCCGCCGCAATGAACAGGACGTTGGGTTTGGCGGACGCCGTTGTGGCCCCTCGTGTTGCGCCGATTCGTGCACCGGCCCACAACGCCATTGAGCTGATTAGAAAATCGCGTCGATTCATACCGTTTTTCCTTTCTCCCGGTGCTAAGCACCTGCCTTTGCTTTTTTGTTCTGCTGAGGTTTCCTGGCTGGGCGGTCGCGGAGCGGCCAGTTAGGGTCCTCCGTGCGGGCGGCCTTCATCA
>DATKWR010000337.1:0-9589 GCA_035529475.1 Sedimentisphaerales bacterium
GCGCCCATGTTGATCCTTCCGCCGCGAGGTATCCGCTCGCGTCCGGGGGAAACGCCTGGGTCGCCGGCATCGATGCAAGGGCTTGAGACGGGATCCGTCACCCATTTGTCCTGGCTCGCGGAATACCGGCCGTACCGCGACATCAGATGCCAGTCGCCGTTCGCGGGGTCAGCAAAGAGGGGGTCCGTGCTGATATTGCCGCTGCCCTGGCCGACGGCGTCCGCCTGCGATATATCGCTATAGCGAGCGCGGGTGTGGTACAAATCGCCATTCTGATTGTTCCAAATAATGCAGTTAGTGATTGTGGGATCGGCGCCTTCCTGGCCCCTGATGCCAAAACGGTTGCCCGTAATCGTCAAATTGGTCAGCGTGGGCGAGGCACTGTAGCAGAAAATCGCGGCTTCGCCGCACCCGGTGATAACGAAATTGCGCAACACGCACCTTGAACTCTCGGCGCGATAGAAGGAAAACGCAAAGGCGTTAGGCACATTGGGCGTAGTGATCACGGCGGCATCGTCGGCGCTCTGGAGCGTGACCGCTTTGCCGTCGAGAACCACCAACTCTCGATAAACTCCCGGCCAAACCATAATCGTGTCGCCGCTAACGGCCTCGTCCACGGCTCTCTGGATGGTGGCGAAGGCGTCGGTCCTGCTCAGGCCGGTGTTGGAATCGCTGCCACTGGCGCCATTCACGTGAAAGACCCAGGGAGCTTCGCCTTTGCTGGCCTCGACGGTCCCGCCGTACGCGCCCATGTTGATACGCTTGCCATTCGTCCACGGCTCGGCGCCGACCGCATCCTGGGGGTCGCCGGCATCGATGCACGGGCTATGGTCGCCGTCGATGACCCACGTGTCCGTCCACGATTCATACCGGCCAAGGAGCGACTTGAGGTGATAGTCGCCGTCACCGGCCGAGGCAAACAGAGGATCGGCGTCAAGATTTCCCTGCCCCGGATAACCTCCCTCGATATCCGAATAGAGGACGGGATTGCTCGAAGCGGGACTGACAAGCGAGATGGGGACGCCGTCGTTGTACCAGACAATGCTGTTCCTGATCTCAACGTTGGTGGTCATTGCGTAGATTCCGCCTGCGGCTGAAGAGGCCGCCTGTGTCGAGAGTCCGTTGTCGGCAATAGTGCAGTTTGTGATACGTACAGACTCGATCGTGCTCTCCGACGGCGAAGCGCCGGTGGATGAACCGATATAGATGGCGCCGCCGGCGTCGGCGGTGTTGTTGGAGACGATGCAGTTCTCCAGCACGAGGCTCACGGAAGAGCCGCCGGCGTACAGGCCGCCGCCCTTCAGGCTTCCCGGGGCACTGTTGAAGGAAATGTCGCAACCGGTCAGCCGAGCCTGGCTCCGCCAACAATAGAGCCCCGCGCCAAGGCTATTGCTAAAAGCAACGTTCCGGCTGATTGTGCAGTCGATAAGCTCGGCATTGGAGCCTCTGATCAGGCCGACGCCGGCGCCACGTCCGCCGGATTGCGACGAGCCCTGGCCCCCGGCCCGGCAATCCTCGACTGTGCAGTTGATGATGGTGGGCTGGCCGGCCACGACGCCGATCCCGCCGCCCAGCTCCGCCGAGCATTCTCTGATCACGCAGTCAATGATGCTCGGACTGCTGAACTCGCAGAATATGCCGCCGCCGATGGGATGGGTGGAGCTTGAGATCCAACTGACGTTGTCGGCCGGAATCTGGGAGCCCGGCGCGACGCCCCCGACGATGGTGAAACCGCGCAGGACCGAATCCGGCCTTTCCGCGCTGTGGAAGTAAATGCCTCTGCGGCCGCCACAATCAATCGTTGTCACATGGGGTCCATCAGCACTGCGGACGGTAATGGCCTTGCCTCGAAAGTCAAGGTCCCGGTTGCCGTCGTCCGCGTAAGTGCCCTGGGCCACTTCCACAACGTCGCCGTCCACGGCAGCGTCTATGGCTTCCTGGATCGTCGAGGCGTCCTGCGGCACGCGAATCGTAGCAGGCAAGGCGTACAGGCTCACGTTCAAATTGTCGATCAGCACTTCCGTGCCGAAAAAGATAACATAACAGGCGCCTCGGATCGACTCGATCAAGATATCGTGGCTGCCGGGATCGAGCCTCTGCGGGCTCGACCAGTTGATCCCGTCGGGCGAGAGCGAGTAACGCAAATAGCTTGACAGAGGCGATGCCGCTTCGCTGCCATAGGGCAGGCGCACGGTCACCTGCAGGCTCCCGTACACCGCCCGGCCGGGCTGGACCCGTCCGACGGGAAAGCGATAGCCCAGATAAGCCGGCTCACCGTTATGATCGCCAAAACCCAATTGCGTCTGCGTCCCGGTATCCACGTGGTACAGGTACGCTTCCGAGGGAGGATAGGCACCTTGCGGCCAGAAAATAGAGTGGATGTAGCCGTCGGCTTGTGCCTTGTCGGTGCTGAAGTCGTCGCTGTATTCGTAGGTGTAATCGGCCTGAGCCTGACTGGGGGCCGGGCATACGGCAAGCATCGCCAGAATAGCCGCAACAGTCCAAAACCAACCTGTGCCCCGAAGTTTCATTTACGTCACTCTATCAGTCATGTGGGAGTCGGTAATACTTGCCCCAATCCTCGGCGTAGGCAGTGGGTCAACCCGAAGGCGACCCGCTGTTGGTCCGTATCCTCCTCTGCTGCGTCGCATTTCATCAGGCAGCCGGGGCCGGCCTAACCCCGTCGGCCTATTCGAGAGAACCATCCAACAGTTGCACGAGCCAGAGTAGCCCGGGGCTGTCGTGGGAAGCAGTCGTCTCGCTCCACGGTCTGGTCGGCCGGGCGAACTCGGAGCCGGCTCCATCTGCAGACTGCAAGTACGAGAACTTCAGACTTCCCTTGTCACCCTGGGCGGTGGAGAAAGTAATTTCGTCAATCACATCCGTTTCCAAATCAATGGTATAGATGAGCCTGACATCCCCACAATCGAACTCCACCTGCGCGAGCGGGCTGCCCGGAGTATGCTTTGTTTCAAATCGGATACGCTGTTCGGCGGCATCGCGGCGCACCGTGTCGATGGTGTGCAGACCGGCCCAGGGTCTGAGCAGCCCCTTGAAGAAGCTGCCCCCTTTGTATGTCCCGAGCTGACTGGATGACGCCCTGCTTACATACGCATCCTGGTACGTATCGACAATTGTCACAGACCCGGCCTGAAGTTTGAGCCAGGGGCTGAACGATTGGCTCGTGTAGGCCACGAACGGTATTCTGCCCGCGCCCCAAACGTCTTTTCCGTTGATTTTTCCCGCGATTCGGAAATAGGTCCAGCCGCGTTTGTGCATCTGGTCGCGTTCATCGTAGGTCCTGGCTGAGGCCGGCCAGTCGCCCTGGAAATAATCCTCATCGAGGATATTTGAATGACGAATTGCCCAGGGACGAGTGTTGTCGCCGCCCTGATTTCGTGCGGCAATGACCAGCAGGCCGTCGCCTCTGGCCGTCACGCGCTCCGATGTCTTTGGGCCGCCTTCAACTTCACCGAGGAAGCTCGTCAGCGCCGGCGGATCCGTCGGGATTCTGAACACACTCAGGTCGCTGACCCACATGCGATGATTGTTAATGTAAACGGCGTTGTCACGGTAATAGTAGTTGGCCCGGGCGTTCTGCAAGACCTGCCAGGACGAACCATCCCCGACCGCTCCGGACCCTGCACGCAACATCATGGGCCCGGCCGGCCCTTTCGGGAAGTAATACCAGTATTTCTCTTCGGCGTTGCTGCTCTGATCGAACGGAGCAACGGCTTGAGAATCGGACACAGTACGCTGCGGACCTTCGGCGCGATGCCACGGCCCCGATGTTGTCACGACTGTGCCGACGGTCAACACCCCCGCCGCTGTGAGGGATACAAGGGCAGTCTTGGTCGTGGCCAGGGTGGCCGCGCCTGCCAGCAACCCCACTTTCGTGGCAGCCGCCGTGACAGAGATTTGAGCCGCGGCAGCCTCGCTCGGAGCCGTCACCTTTCCGAACAGCACCAAAGCAGCGAGCAGCGACCCCTTGCCGAAACCATTGCGAGAAAGCTCTTTCTGCAAAGCCCGTTTGGCGCGCAAGAACAGCATGCGCGTACCAAATTCGCTGCTGCCCATGGCCTCGGCAATATCCGCATACGCCATCTGATCGTAGCACCGCATAATCAGCACGGCTTTGTGCTGGGTCCTGAGCTTCTTCATAGCCGACCAGACGATCTCTTTCAGTTCTTGACCCACGAGCCTCTCCAGCCCTTCCTCTCGGTCCCTGAGCGAATCCTTCTCGCTCAAGCTGGCGACCGCCAGGTTTCGTTGCGTCCGCTCGGTTCTGTAGTAGCGCCTTAGCTTGTTCATAGCGATTCCGTGAAGCCAGGGCCAGAACCGATCCGCTTTCTTCAATTTGCCTAATACTTTGCACATTTCAAACAAGCTCTCCTGAACGATTTCCTGAGTCAGCTCTTCTTGTTGAGTTAGACGGTAAACATACGTGTGCAAGCGTCTTCTCGCCTGCTCGGCTAACTGACCAAGGCACTCCTTATTGCCGTACTGAGCCCGCCTGATCAATTCGATCTGGTCACACTGCTCGTCCATACCGGGCTCCTCGTAGCCAAATCACACTCTCGAAAACCGTAATAAAGTGCCAACGTCGATGGCAAATATAACGCTTTTTCCACAATTCTGCCAGCCCACTCTGCCTCATAAGGCCTTGGCCTGCTAATATTCAAATCCAGCGCTTTGCTGGCCCTTCCGGGGACCGTGAACCCGAAAAAAAGTCAAATTTCGGGGCGAAAAATCGGTGTATGGAGCCGCCGAAGCATCCTGCCGGCCGCTCATCAAACCCCATCCGCGGACCGGTTAGCGGGCATCATCCCATGAAGCGGCGAGACTTTCTTTGCGACCCGCCGTCGGTTTCCGGCGTTCAGTCAGGCGCGAGAGGCTGGCCCGTCTGCCATTTACGAAACAGTTCCTCGTCCTGGCTGAGCCGGAACGCATACCGGGTAAACGCATCATACACCGCAATTGCGTCCAGCGTCAGCGAACTGACCCTGTCGCCGAGCAGGCTCTTGCCGATGGTGGATTCGCGGATATAGCCCAGCACCTTGACGTAGTGGCCTTTGGCGACGGTCGTCTTTACGCTGGGATAAACGACGAAGAGTGAGCTGTCCCCGGAAGCATCGCCGGTCTCGCTTGAGGCATGATCTTGCACGAGCATCCGAAACATGGTCTGACCTTGCCTTTCCTCAGTGTCCGTGACAAGTCCACCGAAGGCAAGAAGCTCACCTGTGTGGCGTTTCGGATTCTGCTTTATCTGGCGCAGTCTTTCTACGCCGAAAACCCGGTATCCTGTAGGGTCGGGATACGCACAGCCACCTACGACGGCCAATGCAAGCACAAGCAGTGTTTTTCTCATCTTCCGGCTCCTTTGATCGCCCCTGCTATCGTACTGATAACCCACACGGAGTAAAGAGGAGAATTTGGAATGTAGAATGCAGAATTCTCGATTCTCACTTCTAAAAAAAGCCCCTGCTTGGAGGAGAGGGTTTCGGAAAGCAGGGGCTTAACAGATACCAGTAGGTTGCAAGTATCTGCCCAGGATATTTCTTTCAGTTTCCGTAGCTAAGTACCGCCGATAACATCAAACGTAACGTTTTTTTCGTCTATAGCGTTTTTTCCGAGTTTAGGGCCTCTTCCACAGGAGGGTTGGCCGCCCAGTGAAACTGCCGGGGCCAACACAACCCTCCATGCCCGGAGGTTATTTTCCCCCGGCGCGCCAGATGGGGCGGCTGTTCGCCTTCAAGTCGGCGTCATACATGGCGATCAGCTCCTGCAACTGGCTGACCACGTCAGGGTTCGATGACGCGACATCGGTCGATTCGCCGATGTCGGCTTCGAGATCGTAAAGCACCGGGTTCTTGCCCGCAACGCGGAGCTTCCACTGGCCTCGGCGCACCGCTTCCACTTTGCCGTTTCTGTAGTAGAAATAACCGACCTTGCGATGAGGGGAGGGCGCCTTCGGATCGGTCAACAAGGCGGAAACATCCAGGCCATCGATCGGGTGGTCGGGCAACCCGGCCCCGACGACCGAGGCGAAGGTGGGCAGCATATCTATCGTTCCTACGACCTCGTTACAGACGGTTCCGGCCGGAATACGCCCAGGCCAGCGCATGATGCCAGGCACGCGCATCCCGCCCTCGTAGGTCGTCCCCTTGCCCTCGCGCAAAGGCAGGGCGCTGCCGCCGTGGTGCTTCTTGCTCAGCCAGGGGCCGTTGTCCGAGCTATAGACAACCAACGTGTTCTCGTCGATGCCCAGTTCGTCCAGCGTCTTGAGAACCCGGCCGACCGACCAGTCGATGTGCTCAACCGCCAGCTTGTAGGCCCGCGTCGGGTCGGGGTCGTAGCGGTCCTCCGAGACAAACAGCGGCACGTGCACCATCGTATGCGGGAAATACAGGAAGAACGGCCTGTCCCGATTGCTGCGGATGAACTTGACTGCCTCCTCGGTATAACGTTCGGTTATCGTAGGCTGGTTCACCGGCGATTCGATGATCTCATCGTCGCGGTAGAGGGCGTTCTTGTAGATGTCCCACTTCTTGAGAGCCCATATCTTGTCGAGATCCTCGGCATTGTTGCCCCAGCCCTTGATGCGCGCCATGTCGTTGCTGTAGGGCAGGCCGAAGTAGTGGTCGAAGCCCTGGGCCGTGGGCAAGGTCTCGGGGGCGTCGCCGAGGTGCCACTTGCCGATACACATCGTCGCGTAGTCCCTGGTCTTGAGCATCTCGGCGATGGTGACCTCATTGGGATTCAGACCGACCTTGGAATTGGGTCCAAGCACGCCGGGCATATTCAGGCGGGGCTGATAGCACCCCGTCATCAGCGACGCGCGGGACGCCGAACATACGCAATATGCCGAATAGAAGCTCGTAAACCGCATGCCCTGCTCAGCCAGCCGGTCGATGTTCGGTGTCTTGACCGTTGAAGAACCGAAGCAGCCAAGGTCCTGATAGCCCTGGTCGTCGGCGAAGATGATGATGATATTGGGCGGCGCCCCCTTTGGGCGGCCAGCCCTGTCCGGCTCGCCCGCGTACAAGCTGCGATGCATCCATCCTGCCGCCGCTCCTGCAACGACCGTTCGAAGAAAACTGCGTCTGTTCATTATTTTCCTTTCGTTTGTTATCGAATGCGGCGCCAAATATCACCGCTCGCCCAATTGCTCTGTGAGCGAACGAATATGACGCTCTTCCTCTTTAATGATCTTATCGATAGTCTCTTCGCTGGCCGGGTCCCTGGCAAAATCCTTCAGCCCGCGATAGAAGACGACGGCTTCCCTGGCCCTTCTGATGGCGTCTTTGAATATCTCTTGCCTGCTTTCGGGCGGCAGCGATCCTCCGAGCGAGCCGGGTTTGGTCGCAAAAACCGCCAAACCCGCCATCACATGGGGATGGGACAAGACATAATTGTCAGGGTCGAACGTTCCGAACTCGCCCGTATTTTCAGAAAAGCGCCTTCTCCTCTGTGCAAGAATCTTCCCATGCCTGGCCTTCCAGGCGGCCAGCTTGTAACATTCGTCACGCAGCTCCATATCGTCGAACGACTCGGCCGTCCTGATATAAAACTTAGCCGCATTGCGTTCGATTTTCTCGGCTATCTGGAGAATCTCAAAGACGTTAAACCTGGTCTCCATAACTCATACCCCGTATCTCGCGTCTCGTATGTCGTATATCGACCGACGAGCGACGAACGACGGATTTATCCAGCGACCCTCAAAACGGCAGCGGCACGGAGCCTGGAATGCTTGATCAAGGACAGAACTTCATTGGCCTGCGTCAGCGAAAACTGCTCGACCGTAGGCGTTATCGGTATCCGCGCCGCCAAGGGCAGAAATTCTTCCACATCCTTGCGCGTGACGTTGGCGACGGACTTTATTTCTCTCTCGAGCCAGAGATATTCAGCGTAATCGAGCGGCGGGACGGGCGTTTCCTTGCGAATGGCGTTTATCACGAGCCGGCCCCCTGCCTCCAGAACTGCCAGGGCATCCCGCACGCACTCTCCGGCCGGCGTGAAATCCATAATCTTTTCCAGCTTCGCGGGCGGCTTTTCGCCGGAGCGCCCGGTCCAGGCGGCGCCAAGGCTCTCGGCTAATTCGGCGTGTTCGGCCGTCTTGGTAAAGACAAAGACGGGGCTGTTGGGGAACCTGTGCTTGATTATCTGAATGACAATGTGGGCCGATGCCCCGAAACCGAACAGGCCGATTTTCTGGCCGTCCGTTATCTCAGCCAGCCTGAGCGTGCGATAGCCGATTACCCCGGCGCATAAAAGTGGAGCCGCCTGTGCATCCGAGAATCGCTCCGGGATCGGATAAGCGTAATCCTGCCCAATGACGGCGAATTCCGCGTAGCCGCCATCGGCGTCTTTGCCGGTCCACCGGGCCTGCTTGCAGAGGTTTTCGCGGCCCGCTCGGCAACGCTCACATTCGCCGCAACTGGAGAAAAGCCACGTTATCCCGACGCGGTCGCCGATGCAAAACCTGGTCACAGCCTTGCCTTTGTCAACCACCCTGCCTACCACCTGATGGCCCGGAATTATGGGCGACTTCGTCGGCGTCAGGCGTCCCTCGGCCTCGTCGAGGTCGGTATGACAGGCGCCGCAGACTGAGACTTCGACAAGGACCTGGTGGTCGGCAAGTGAGGGCGTCGGCAAATCGACGGGCCTCAGCGGTTTTTCCTCAATCGGGGCCGGCCCATCCAGAATCATTGCCTTCATGGTGACATTTCCTGCTCAAGCTGGTTCGCAAAGACCTTATAGCTGTCCCGCCCAAAAAGGCAGAAGACGACCTTCTGCAAACCCGTTTGGCCCTTGAGATATTCGATGGTTGTCCCGAGCATGATTGCAGCACACCGCTCGATGGGAAAGCCGAAGATGCCGGCGCTGACAGCCGGGAAGGCGATGCTCTTGAGGTGATTCTCGTCGGCCACCTTCAGTGAGTTCCGCGTCGCGCTGCGCAGTTTCAGGTCCTCGTCACCTTCGCCCATACGAGGTCCCACCGCGTGAATCACGTGCCTTGCTTTTAACTGGCCGCCCGTTGTTATGACGGCCCCGCCCACAAATGTACCGCCTGTTTTGTCGCATTCGGCCTGTATTTTCGGGCCGCCCTTTCTTCTGATGGCTCCCGCGACGCCCCCGCCAAGAACCAATTGAGCGTTGGCGGCATTCACGATGGCATCCGTATCCATTTCAGTGATGTCACCGTCGAACAGCTCCAGAACGCGATTTCCGATGTTCACTTTCATCAGAAGACCTTGTTTTTATCGGTAATGAATGAATCGACTTTCCTCAGCAAGCCCGGGCCTCTGGGCTGCCCGGCCTTCTGTTTGGCGTTCTTTTCTTTAGTGCTGGCGCTGCGGTTGTCGCCTGGGGCTGAGGCCTCGGCGTCGAGTCCCGCCTGGATTCTGGCAATTGCATCCGCGGCTTCGGCGGAGACTTTAGCTATCTGCTGCGCCGCTTCGGCCTTGACTTTGGCTATCTGCTCCGCATAACCCTGCACTTTTCTGCGTGCTTCTTTTTCAATGCCCACTCGTCTTTTGGCTTGCGCTCGCGATTTCCTTTCTGCGGCGGCTCTCGACCCGGTCTTGGC
>DATKWR010000338.1:0-13037 GCA_035529475.1 Sedimentisphaerales bacterium
TTTGTGGTCAGCCTCTTTTCGATGAATGTCCGAATACCCATCGCAGGGTTTCACTACGCCTTCTGGATCATCGCGGCCATGGCGGCAATTTCCGCGATAGCCTTTGCGGTCCTGTGGTGGAAGAAACGCTGGTAAGCATTGACACATCGGGCAGCGTTTGTTTATATTGCGGGTGGACCCAGAGGCTATCTGACTCGAAGTGAGTAAGGAGCCGCGAAAATTTGTAATTACACGACAAAGGGAACGCAGTGCATGGACCCGACGATTTTTAAGGCCTACGACATAAGAGGTGTTTATCCCGACCAGATCAACAAAGAAGACGCGTGGAAAATCGGCTGCGCGACGGCGAGGTTCCTGCATTCGCATGTTGGCGATGACGAGCAAGAACAGGCCAATGCGAAATCGCTGTGTGTCGGCCGGGATATGAGAACGCACAGCGGGCCCGTAGCCAAAGCGCTGATCGAGGGCATGAAAGCTGCGGGGGCGAATGTAATCGACATAGGGATGACCGACACACCCCAGATGTATTTTGCCATCAACTATCTTGGCGCGTGCGGCGGCGTACAGGTTACCGCTTCGCACAATCCCGCCCAGTACAACGGTTTTAAGATATCCGGCCTGCAAGCCAAACCAGTTGGCGGCGATACCGGCTTAAAAGACATAGAGCGTATCGCAATGGCCCTGGAGCATACCAACGACAAGACCTCCGGCTCGGTGGAGAAACGCGACCTGACAGCCGAATACAAACACCACGTGCTGCAATTCCTCCGGCCAATTGCAGAGAAGGTAAAGGTCGCCATCGACGCTTCCAATGGAATGGCGGGCAAGATGGTTCCGGCGATCTTCAGCGACCTGCCCATAGAAATCATCGCTCTTAACTTCGAGCATACCGGCACATTCAAACACGAGCCCAATCCGCTGGTTGAGAAGAACCTCGCCGAAGTAAAAAGAGCCGTCAAGAAACACAAGTGCCATTTTGGGGTCTGCTTCGATGGCGACGCCGACAGGCTGATGATGGTCGATCAGAACAGCGAGACCATCGGCTGCGACCTGATGACCGCTCTGATGGCGTCGTATTTCCTGGAGAAGGAGCCGGGAGCGACCATTGTCTATGATTTGCGAAGCAGCAGAGTCGTTGCGGAGGAAATTATCAAGCACGGCGGCACACCACGCAGAGAAAGAGTGGGCCACTCCTTTATGAAAAAGACCCTGCGCGATTCTCACGCTGTATTCGGCGGGGAACTTTCAGGCCATTTTTATTATCGTGACAATTTCTGTGCCGACTCGGGCATGATTACGCTCGCCCACGTATTGAATATCGTCGGTGAGGCAGGTTTGCCGGTCAGCGAGCTGGTCAAGCCGCTGCGAAGATACTCCCACAGCGGCGAGATAAATTTCGAGGTAGAAAACAAGCAAGCCAAAATCGAGGAGCTTGCGGAAAAGTATCGCGACGGGCAAATCGACTATCTGGACGGTATCACAATTGGATATAAGGACTGGTGGGTGAATTGTCGGCCGAGCAATACCGAGCCTCTGCTGCGACTTAACGTGGAAGCCAAGACCAAGTCATTGCTTGATGAAAAACTCTCCGAGATTGAGGCCCACCTTGGTGAGCCGGTATGACCGAAAGAAACAGTGAACCAATCATCAGTGTTTCCGGATTGCGCGGCATCGTGGGAGAGAGTCTGACGCCCGAAGTGGCCATCCGCTATGTGTGCGCCTTTGCCGATACTTTAGGGGAAGGCCCCATCATTGTAGCGCGGGACGGACGCACCACAGGGCCGATGTTGGGCGCCGCCGTGTTAAGCGGCCTGTGTGCAATCGGCCGCAGGGTCATCGACGCAGACATCGCCGCGACGCCAACCGTCGGGATACTCGTAAGGCAGCACGGCGCCGCCGGGGGCATCCAGATATCAGCCAGCCATAACCCACCGGCCTACAACGGCTTGAAGTTGTTCGGCAAGGAGGGTTCTATTCTCAACGCGGTCGCAGGCGAGCCGGTGACAAAACGATACCGGGCCGGGCGGACCGCATGGGTCGGTCACGACCGAATCGGCGAAGCGCTCCGATGTACAGATACCCTGACCGAGCACGCCGCTCTTGTCCTGGCTACCGTCAATGTCGAGCGAATCCGAGGCAATCGGTTCAGGGTTCTATTGGATTCTAACCACTCCTCAAGCGCGCTGCTGGGCAGGCACCTTCTCAAAGAGCTGAATTGCGACCTGATCCACGTGGGCGCTGAGCCTGATGGCCGCTTCGCTCATCCGGCTGAACCGACGCTGGAGAATCTGGCGGACGTGTGCCGTCAGGTACCTGAGGCCGGGGCCAGTGTCGGCTTCTTCCCGGACCCGGACGGGGATAGGCTTGCCTTGGTGGAGGAAACAGGCTGCTACATCGGCGAGGAATATACGCTCGCCCTCTGTCTGGACCATGTTCTGAGCCAGCGCCGCGGTGCGGCAGTCGCCAACGTGGGGACCAGCCGCATGGCCGAAGACATCTCCCGGCGGCACGGAGTACCGTTCTTCCGCTCCCGAATAGGAGAGGCAAACGTCGTTGACACGATGCGTGCTCACAACGCCGTGTTCGGAGGTGAAGGCAACGGCGGCGTGATCGATCCGCGGGTCGGATATGTTCGGGACGGTTTCGTCGGAATGGCGCTGATTCTGGACGCAATGGCGGCGAGCCAGACGACGTTGAGCCGGCTTGTCGAGAGATTGCCGCGATACCACATTCAGAAGGGCAAACTGGCACTGGACCGGGGAAAGCTGCCGCAGGCGATCGAGACCCTCAAGAAGCTTTTTGCGGATGCTCGATACGATGAGTCGGTGGGAATGCGCTTCGACTGGGATGACAAGTGGCTGCTCCTGCATCCAAGCAATACCGAGCCAATTGTCCGAATCATCGCCGAAACCAAAGCCCGCGATGCGACGGAAGCCTTGTGCCGCGAGGCCGCCGAGGCGCTGGCCGCGATATAGAGAGTCTGCGAGCATTGCCGCCGGTTCCATCAACGCACCGTCAATTCAATTCGCAGTTGACTTTCGAGACGCCGCCCGTGTATAGTATTCCGCGAACGTGGTTCTTGCTGCCCCGATGGGCCAGGAATCCACAGAAGTCGTTTTCCAACTGGACTTTTGCAGAACCCTTATTCTAATGAGAAAATCTCGATATGGACCCTGCAATCTTCAACACGGATGATATCACAGGTGTCTATCCCGACCAAATCAGCGAAGAAGACGCCTGGAAGATCGGCTGCGGCGCAGCCCGGTTCCTGCGCTCGCTGCTTCGCGGCTACGAGCGCGGGCAGGCCAACATGCAATCCTTGTGCGTCGGGCGGGATATGCGAACCCACAGCCCGCAGATGGCGGAGGCTCTCATTGAGGGAATGAGCACCACGGGGACAAATGTTATCGATATAGGAATGGTCGATACGCCCCAGATGTATTTTGCCGTCAACCATCTGGGCACGTGCGGCGGCGTACAGATTACGGCTTCGCATCGCCCGGCCAAGTACACGGGCCTGAAAATGTGCGGGCTGGACGCCAAGCCGGTCAGCACCGACACCGGCCTGAAAGATATAGAGCATATCGCAATGGCACTGCTTCACACCAAAGGCAAAGCAACCGGCTCGGCCACCGAGCGGGACCTGACCGCCGAATACAGGAACCACGTATTAAAGTTTCTCGGGCCGAACCCGAAGAAGATGAAAATCGCCCTTGACGCCTCGAACGGCATGGCGGGCAAAATGGTGCCGGCGATTTTCAGCCGGCTGCCCGTCGAGATCATCGCCGTGAACTTCGATCACAGGGGGAAATTCAAGCATGAGCCCGACCCCCTCGTTGAGAAGAACCTTGCGGATCTGAAAGCGGCGGTCACAAAGAACAAGTGTGACTTTGGCGTTTGCTTCGACGGCGACGCCAGCCGGCTGGCCGTGGTCGATGAGAAAACAAATACGCTCGGCTCCGACCTGGTCGCCACGCTGATGGTGCCTTATTTCCTGGAGAAGCAGGCGCGATCGACGGTTGCTTACGATGTGCGGTGCAGCCGGGTTCTCGTCGAAGAGATTATCAGGCACGGCGGCACACCGCGAAGAGAAAGAGTCGGACAGGCGTACATGAAAAAGGCTTTGCGCGATTCGCATGCCGTGTTCGGTTGCGGATTTTCAGGGCATTTCTATTATCGCGACAACTACTGTGCCGAGTCCGCCATGATCACGCTGGTGCACCTGATCAATATCGTCAGCCAGACCGAGGTCCCGTTGAGCGAGCGAGCCGCTCAACTGCGCCGATACCACAGCAGCGAAGAAATAAGCCTCGACGTGGAAAACAAACAGGCCAAAATGGATGAATTCGCCAGGCGATACAGCGACGGGCAAATTGACCACCTGGACGGCATGACCATCGGGTATAAGGACTGGTGGTTCAACTGTCGCCCAAGTAAGAACGAACCGCTGATACACCTGAGAGTGGAGGCCAGGAGCAAGGAGCTGCTTGATGAGAAGCTGCTGGAAGTGACCCAACGAACCGGCAAGCCGGCATGATTCCGCGCCCGCACAGATTGCCGTCTCTGCGGGAATCCTAAAGGAAACGCAGACAATGGAAGTTCATACAAAGACATTTGAGACGCCAAGAGGTCCGGTTGAAGGCGTGCAGACAAAATGGCCGGGATTCAACATTCTGCTGGTTACGGGAACGAAAGGTTTTCTGGCCTGTCCGGCCGTCGATGTGGACGCCTGTGAGCGGTACGGCGTTGCCGCGGCGCTGGTGGAAAGCACGCCGGAGAACCCGATACGCACCCTCGACCGCTTCCCGGACCGCAAGATCACAAAGGTAAACGCCAAAGCCGAAGCCCTCGGCATCAAAGAAGGCATGAAAGTCACCGACGCCTTTGCATTGATTGCATGACTCGCCGAGTGTCGGGCCAGGCATTTTCTAAGAGCAGGAGACGATTATGAAAAGCAACTGTCTGTCGCGCCGCCGATTTGTCGCCGGGGCAGGGGCTGCTGTGGGCGCCGCCTTGATCTCGCACAATGCAAGCACAGTCTCAAGAGCGGCAAACACAGCCGGCTCGCAATCCAAAATACCGTTCAGCTATTGTTTCAACACCAGCACGATTCGCGGGCAGAAGCTAAGCCTGGACAAGGAAATCGAAATCACCGCCAGGGCCGGGTACAACGGCATCGAGCCGTGGGTCGCCAGGATTCGCGAGTGCCTCGCCAGCGGAGGCAATCTGAAGGATATACGCAAGCACCTCGACGATTCGGGGCTGACCGTCGAAAGCGCCATTTCCTTCCCTCGCTGGATTGTGGACGACGACGCCGAGCGAGCCAAAGCTCTGGAGGAAATCAAGCAGGAGATGGACCTGTTGGCCCAGATCGGCGGCAAGCGTATTGCGGCCCCCCCGGCGGGAGCAAATAGAGAACCCGGACTGGACCTGGTGAAAGCGGCCGAACGCTATCGCGCGGTGCTGGAGCTGGGCGACCGGATGGGCATCGTGCCCCAGCTTGAAATCTGGGGTTCCTCGAGCAACCTGCACTTGTTGGGTGAGGCGATGTTCGTGGTGATTGAAACCGGACACCCGAAAGCGTGCCTGCTGCCGGACGTCTATCACATCTACAAAGGCGGATCCGACTTCAACGGTCTCAAGAAGATAAGCGCCCAGGCGATCGACGTCTTTCACATGAACGACTACCCGGCCGAGCCGCCGCGTGAGACGATCACCGACCGCGACCGCATCTTTCCGGGCGACGGCATCGCCCCGCTGACGCAGATTCTTCGCGACCTGCACGCCAACGGAAGCCGGACCGTATTGTCGCTGGAGTTGTTCAATCCGACCTATTGGCAGCAGGACCCGTTGACGGTGGCGAAGACCGGCCTGGCCAAAATGCAGGAGGCGGTCCACAAAGCGTTGGGCGCAAGCTGATCTGCACACAGCGCCTGGGCCGCTGCGCTTACAAGAAATGCCAGGCCCTGCCGCTGGCGTCACAAGCGCCTAAAGAGGGGATAAACATGACAATCAGATCAGATACGGCTCGAACGGCCTTTGTTGTGGTATGCCTGTTGACGGTATTGGCCGCGAACTCGGATGCGAAGCTCGAGCCGAGGCAAGAGTCTCTGCGGGGCGTGCAGGCAATGACTGTCGATATACGCTGTTCGAAGGATGCTATCGACGCCGGCCTGACCGAAGAGGACGAGGGAAAGACAGTCGAAAAACGAATCAAGGAGGCCGGCATCAAAATCATGCCCAAACAGCTCTGGGACAAGGTTCCCGGGCGATGCCGGCTCAAGGTCGCCGTTCACGTTTACAAACCTTCCGGCCTTGAGACGTTCATCTACAATGTGCGGCTGTATTTCGTTCAAACGGTGGCATTGGAGAGAAGCCCGCAAACAACCGTTGATGCGACAACGTGGGAGCTCGCATGGCTGGCTCACGGCCCAAAGAACAGGCTCGCCGAAATGGTGCGCGAGAATCTTCAAACTATGGTCGATACGTTTATCAAAGACTACCGTGCGGCCAATCCGCAGCCCGGCAGGCAGTCCGCCGGGGCCGCCGGCGGCGATGCGGGCGCACCGGCGAAGGCTCCCTCCGTACCCAACAGCCAGTCCGAAATAACCCAACAGAAATACGTTGCTTCGACAAGCAGCACCGTCTTCCACAAGCCCGATTGTCGCTGGGCGCAGAATATCGCGCCGACAAACCTTGTGACGTACAAGAGCCAGGACGAGGCAATAAAGGACGGCAAGAGACCCTGCAAATCGTGCAAACCGTAGATGAGACTACAGTTTATAACCTGTAAGGTAATGCAGAGAGAGGCGTATTTCTGCGCCGCCCGTTCGCCAAACGTCGTCGATGTGGTCCTGATGGAGCAGGGTTTGCACGACGAGCCGCAGAAGCTCCGTTCGGAAGTCCTCAAAGCCCTTGAGAATATCTGCGATATCCAGGGACGTCCTTACGATGCGTCGCTGCTTGGCTACGGTCTGTGCAGCAACGGTGTCGCCGGGCTGTCGGCCAGGATTCCCATCGTGGTGCCGCGAGGCCACGACTGCATCACGCTGCTGCTCGGCTCAAAGGACAGATACCAGGAATACTTCGACTCCCACCGCGGCGTTTACTGGTACAGCGCCGGCTGGATAGAATCCGGAAAACAGCCCAGCCGGGAACGCTACGAGCAACTGTTGAGGCAGTACAAAGAGAAATATAGTGACGACAACGCCCAGTATCTCATGGAGGTCGAACAGGGCTGGATCGGGCAGTATAATTGGGCAACGTATATAGACTGGGGGCTTGCGCCCTCAGATCAATACAGAGATTATACGAAGCGCTGCGCCGAATTCCTGAACTGGAAGTACGATGAGCTCAAAGGCAGCTCGGACCTCATGCAGAAGCTCGTTGACGGTCGATGGGATGACGGGGAATTCCTCGTCGTCCAGCCGGGCCAGGCGATCAAGGAAGACCTGACCAGCGCCGGAATAATGAAAGCCGAATAGAAACAGGACTGTGCCGGGATTCGCTTATGCCCTGGGCCATGATTGTAGTTATAGCCGTCGGATTGGCGATGGACGCTTTTGCCGTCTCGGTCGTCAGCGGCAGCGTCTGCAAGCAGTTGCACGTCAAACACGCCCTGCGAATGGCTGCTTTTTTCGGGGGCTTTCAGGCATTCATGCCATTGATCGGCTCTCTGGCAGGACTCAGTCTGAAAGAGTATATCACAAGCTACGATCACTGGATCGCGTTCTGCCTTCTGAGCGCCGTAGGCGCGAAAATGATCTACGAGTCGTTCAAGATCAAATCCGTCGAAGAGAACCTTGACCCATCCAACATCTTCGTTCTGCTGGCCCTGTCCATCGCAACAAGCATCGACGCCCTGGCGATCGGAATCACGTTGTCATTTATTACCAGCTCCATCGGGGTCGCGGTAACTATCATCGGGCTGGTAACCTTCGTGTTGTCTTATCTCGGCGTTGTTATCGGCAAGAGGTTCGGCCATTTCTTCGAGAACAAGATTGAGATTTTCGGCGGCTTGATCCTGATTGCTATCGGTGCAAAAATTCTGATCGAGCACTTGCTTTTTTAGCGGCGCTTGCAACCGGCCGAGAATACAATACAATGAACGCGTCGCGTCGATGTTGATAACCACGGAGTAGGGGGCAGGTTTGCTGAGTCATAAGAGGTGCTTTGTATGCGTCCCACGGTGTTCTTGATCAGAGCTTCTATTCGAGACGGGCAGAAGCCGGTTTCCGATAAGGCCCGGCGTTTGTTCAAGGCCGGCGGCTTCGCCGGAAACTTCAGGCAAAACGATGTTACGGCGGTCAAGGTCCACGTAGGCGAGGGCGGCAACAACACGTACATACCGGCTTCGTGTATCAAGGGCCTCGTCGATGAGCTTATCGGACTCAAGACCAAACCCTTCGCGACCGATACGACCACGCTATACGTAGGCAGAAGACACAATGCCATCGACCATACGATTCTGGCCGGCCAGCACGGTTTCAGCCTGGATGGGCTGGGAATACCGTTCATTGTGCCGGATGGGTTGTTCGGGACGGCCGAGACCGCCGTCGAGGTCAACGGCGAAATCCACAAAGAGGTCTTTATTGCCTCCGAAATCGTAAGAAGTCAGTCGATCCTTTCCGTGGCGCACCTGACGGGTCACGTCGCGGCGGGTCTCGGGGCCACTATTAAGACCCTGGGGATGGGCTGCGCGAGCAAGCGAGGCAAGCTGACCCAGCACGCAGCTCTAACACTGGATATCGGCGACGACTGCACCCGTTGCGGCGTATGCGCGGACCACTGCCCCGCCGACGCCATTACCCTCGACGAGGTGAAAGCCCACATCGACCAGGACAAGTGCATCGGGTGCGCCGAGTGCATGGCCTTGTGCCGGTTCGGTGCCGTAACCTGCAACTGGGGCCAAGAGACGGACGTTCTGCAAAAAAGCATGGCCGAGCACGCATTGGGGACCCTTAAGGGCAAAAAAGACCGGGCAACATTTTTCAACTTTTTGTTGTCAATGACCAAAGATTGTGATTGTTTCGATACGCCGAACATGCGTAAAATGGTCGATGATATCGGTATCGTCGCCTCGGCCGACCCGGTGGCCGTTGACGCGGCGTCGCTCGACCTTGTGGAAAGCAAAGCGGGACGAAAACTGACACAGTTGCTAAAAAACGATGATCTCGACCCGCGATGCCAAATCGAGCACGCCGAGCGCATCGGTCTTGGAAGCAGTAGCTACGAATTGGTGGAAGTCGATTAGTCAAAGGAAGCTAAATTGAAGGATTCGGCATGTCTCTTGGACAAATATTGAGAGAAAAGCGTGAGCGGATGAATCTAACCCTCGATGATGTCAGCAGCCGGGTGGGGTTCTCCAAGCCATACCTGTCCACGATTGAAACCGGCAAGGTGAAGAATCCGCCCAGCGACGAGCTGCTGAACAAGCTGGAGAAGGTCCTGGAGTTCGAGCGAGGTCTGCTTCTGAACATTGCTCACATGGAGAGGCTCCCTTCCGACATTCGTCAGCAGTACGAATCGACGGAATCGGAGAATCAGAAATGGCGTGAGTTCGCCAGGAATCTGATCGAAAAGAAGGTCCATCCGAATAAGCTCAAATCGCTTCTGGCCAAGCGCAAACTTAACATCAAGCAAACCAAGCCATCCATAGCGGCGGGCCGGGCCGTTCCGGTGATTAACAAAGTCTCCGCCGGCTATCCCACCGATTTTGACGACCTGGACTACCCCGTCGGCATAGCGGACGACTACATTCGATGCCCCGACCTGCACGACCCAAACGCCTTTGCCGTCCGGGTGGTCGGCGATTCGATGGAGCCAAGATTCCGCGAGGGCGATATCGTGGTCTTTTCTCCCGCGGCCGAGGTGCGGAATGGAGACGATTGCTTCGTCCGTTTTGCGATGCCGCATGAGACGGCCTTCAAGCGAGTGTTCTTCGAGTCGGACAACAAGGTTCGCCTCCAGCCGAGAAACGAGAAATACTCCCCTTCAATCGTTGACGGCAAGCGCATCAACGGCCTCTATCGAGCCATCATAAGACACGAACGGCTGTAAACTCACAAAACCGCCACAGGAGGGTCATTGGGATCAGCCGGTCAACTTGCGTTCTGGCCTGCTACCGCCAGAACCAGCGAGAAGACTTTCGAGGCCCCGGCTTGTTTTAGTACTCTCGCACACTCGTTCAGCGTCGAGCCGCTTGTCTTGATATCGTCAACCAGGCATATCCTTCGGCCGGCGAAATCATGTCCCCGGCGAACGGAGAAAGCCCCTGCAACATTCCTCGCACGCGCAGCGGGACTGGCCACCGCCGGCTGCAACTTGGTGCGCCGGATTCGGACAAGATTTGTACTGATCCTCGCTGTGGGGTGCCTGAGTCTGGCGGCCAGAACGTATGACTGATTGTAACCCCGAGCCAGGCGCCTCGACCAATGCAGCGGAACCGGGACAAAAAGCTCTATTTCCCCGGAAAAACCGCTTCCCTCCAACGCCGCATTGGCCAGAAAACCAAGAGTCGAATCAAGCTCGGTTTTGCCGTTCTTGAAACCAAGTATCATTGTTTGCAGGCTCTGACCATAGATTCCGGACCGAGCAATGGAGTCGAAGCATATTTCACGACCCTGACAATCCGGACACGTGCCCTGCAGCAAGGCGAACTTGCCGGCGTCGCGGCCGCAACGCCGGCAGTAGTCGGGCCCGGTGCACGCCAATAGCCGGTCCCAGCAGTCCCGGCACAGACCGTTGTCGGTTTCGCTGATGCTTTTTCGGCAGTTGATACAAACCGCGGGCCAGAGGAGTTGGTTGAGGCTTTGCCATGCAAAGATGCCGGTTTGCCTGATAGAGGTACCACTTGGTTTTGAGTCAGCCGGATTCACGCCTGAAATTATACGATGTGGAACCAAGATTGCCAATATCACTGCTGAAAACGAGCCCAATTAGGGATGAGTCACGGCAGCGGAACACCAGTATAAGGAAAAAAGAATTTATATTTAGTAACACTGATGATTAAAGGGCCATCATAAAGATAATAACAAGAGGTAGTGTTTTTATAAGTCTCGCGTTTGTAAGGCATTGTGGCCATATCGTGTGTCTTGGCGGCGGCATTCTCGCTGATCGCTGTTGACTAACTGTGATCTTGATGCTATAATTCAGTCTTCATGGCTAAACCAGTGAAAACAACCGGAAAGAAACGACAGAAGAAGTCCTCCTCCGAAACCGCAAGAGTTAAGCCCAAGAGGGCTTTTCGGAGTTATGCGCAGGCTATTGAGTACCTTTTTGGCAAGACGGACTACGAGAAGCAGGAACGCGTGCGGTACAATACCACTACGTTCGATTTGAGCCGCATGGAGAAACTGCTTTCGCTGCTCGGCAATCCCCACCAGAAAGTCCATACAGTCCATATAGGCGGTACAAAAGGAAAAGGTTCGACCGCCACAATGCTGGCCCGGATGCTGGAGGCGAACAATTACAAGGTCGGACTATACACTTCTCCCCACGTGGTCCACCTGCATGAACGGATCACGGTGAATTCGGAGATGATCAGCGAATCGGAAATGTGCGGGCTGCTCAACCGCATTTACACTCCCGTTGAGAAGCTGTCGAAGAATCCCCCCACTTTTTTCGAGATCATGACCGCCCTGGCCTTCATGTACTTTCTTGACAAGGCGGTTGATATTGCAGTGATCGAAACCGGCCTGGGGGGCAGATTGGACAGTACGAATGTGATTCAGCCCCAGGTCGTCGGTATCACGAGCCTGAGTATCGACCACCAGCAGCAGCTTGGCAGCACAATCGATCTTATTGCCGCGGAAAAAGCGGGAATTTTCAAGCGCGGTGTGCCGGCCGTCACCGTTCAACAAGAGCCGGCGGCCATGCACGTTCTCAAGTCCCATGCCCTGGCGGTCAAAGCACCTTTGAGCATAACCGGCGCCGACATCGATTTTTCGCATCGCTTCGAGACGTCCAGGGAGCACGGCCCTCACACGAGGATTTGCCTGACGACCGCAACGAGCAAATTTGAGCATCTTCGCGTACCGCTGCACGGCAACCATCAGGCAATCAACTGTGGTCTGGCGCTGGCCATGCTGGATAAGCTCAAGTCCGTCGGCTATAAGATAGACAACGAAAAGGCGGCTGAAGGGCTCAGCAGGGTCTCGCTGGCGGGCCGAATGGAGTTGATTTCGCGCGATCCGAGGGTTTTGATCGACGCCGCCCACAACGCCGCGAGCATCCAGGCCCTGATTCAGGCCATAGGTCAGAACGTGCCCTACGATTCCATGGTCGTAATCTTTGGCTGCAATAGCGACAAAGACATCAGGGGAATGCTGGATAAGCTCCAGTACGGGGCCGACAAAGTCATTTTCACTCGCAGCAACTCGCCCAAAGCCGCCTCTCCGGAGGAGTTGGCCGACATATATACGGAGATCTGCGGCAAAATGTGCCAGACGGCCGCCAGTCTGGATCAGGCCCTCCAGCTTGCCAAGAGCGCCGTCAGCAAAGAAGACCTCATTTGCATCACCGGCAGCTTCTACCTCATCGGGGAGGCCAAAATACGCTTCCAGCCGGCGAGCACGCCGGCGTAGCCGTGGGAGCGCAGGCGTCCTTTCGACAGGCTCAAGGCAGGCTCTGAGCGCAGTCGAAGGACCCCAACCTTGCCGATCACGCTTCACGGCGCGGTTATAGATGCGCACGTCGTCGATCAGGCCGGCCACAAGAACTCAAAACTTTGGATGCCTGTCTGACCAGCACAGCCCGCCCGCGTTACTAACCCGCATATTTCATACGGTTTTCTAAAATGAAGTTTAATTTATATCTTATTTTGCAAAATAGACTTATATCTCTGTGTTCCCGGCGGTCTCCTTCGACGTTGCTCAGGACGGCGTCTGTGGCAAAGAAAGACAATGCTTACCGGCCCGGAAAGAGAATCGCCGAAATGGGAGAGTCGCGATTGAATTAGTGCCGGATTTTGCTATATTGTGCTCAAAGTTATAATTGATCTTCCCCGAGTCGTAAGAAATGGATTACACCCGAACCGA
>DATKWR010000339.1:0-3073 GCA_035529475.1 Sedimentisphaerales bacterium
CGCCTACAACCCCGCCTTTGACGTCACCGAAGCACGTGACATCGCCGCCATCATCACCGAAAAAGGCGTCATCGAAAACCCTACCACCAAGAAGATTCTTGAGTGCTTAAGGCCACAGAGTAAATATATTTCATTCTCAGCCACAGAGGACACAGAGAAATGAATTACAAAAAGTGTAAGTCTGTGTGAATCCGTGTCTTTTTCATTGTGTCGGACACTCTTGAACCGCCGCAACACATGACTCCCAAGCCTCTCACTCCGGCCACGCAATTTCCGCACTCACTCACTTGACGGGCTCAGCCACGATCTGATATACTACATTGCAGTGAAGAGGACTGGGACAGACACTTCAAACTCATGGCGGATATCGACCTAAGCAGCTACACCGGAACGGAGTTCAACATCATTGGCTACTACCGAACGGCACAGGATAATAAGCCCTTTCGCGGCGTCTTCGACGGCAATGGCCGTACCATCTCAAAGTTCACCTACATTGCCCCGGGCAAAGGAGGCGCCGCAATCTTTGAGACGATCAGTCCCAAAGCCAACGGCGAAGGTGGAGAGGTCAGGGACCTTGGGCTGATCGACCCGAACGTGCATGCACCGGCCGGACTGGTGATCGGCACACTGGCGAGCTACCTCGAACAGGGCACGATCAGGAACTGCTATGTGCGCGGCGGTCGTGTAACCGGCAGTAGCTATGTCGGCGGCCTGGTAGGAATAAGCGCGTGGGGACACATCGTGAACTGCTATACGTCCAGCCAAGTCAGCGGCGGTGACTATGTGGGCGGCCTGGTCGCAGACAATTATGGCAGTGCCGAACTTGCCTTGGGCGATGCCAGCATAGTCACCAACTGCTATTCTACAAGCGGTGTCTCCGGTAATGACCACGTTGGCGGCCTGATGGGCTCCAATCTCGGGATTGTTTACAACTCATTCTGGGATGTCGAGACGAGCGGGCAAAGCACCAGCGCGGGCGGCGCCGGGAGGACCACGGCCGAAATGCAGAGGGCAAACACATTTCTCGGCTGGGGTGCACGCAGCAACGAAGGGATCTGGATGATTGATGAGGGCAACAATTATCCAAGGCTGCGATGGGAGAATCAGGCGGGCCAACCCATCGAACCCAACCAGCTATCCGACCTGCTTGCGGGAACCGGCACGGAAGGCGATCCCTTGCTTATCTATACCGCTGAGGAACTGAATACCGTCGGACTCTTTCCGTGCGACTGGGACAAGCATTTCAAGGTAATCGCTGATATTGACCTGGCCGGCTATACGGGTGCGGAATTCAACATGATCGGCAGCCAAAACCCACGCTGTGACTGGCCGCCATTCACAGGGGTCTTGGACGGTGGCAATCACACCATTGCGAATTTCAGCTATCATTCTATGGGCAGCGCCGGTCTGTATCCCACAGGGCTCTTTGCCCGTGTGAACGATCCGAATGCAGAGATCAGGAACCTCCGGTTGGCCGATCCCAATGTGGGCGCGAGACTAAGACACTACGTCGGTTCTTTGATAGGTTCCTTTCGGAGTGGAAATCTCATTAACTGCCATGCAGAGGGCGGCAAGGTCGTCGGTCATGTCGCCCCTGTAGGCGGCCTTGTGGGATTCACCGGCGGAACAATTGCGCGCTGTTCCTCGACAGTCACCGTTGAAGGTCGCGGTGCTGCCGGCGGGCTGGCGGGATCGAATGAGGGCAGAATCATAACCTCTTACTCGAGCGGCGCTGTTGGGGGTTATAGTGATACTGGGGGGCTGGTCGGATCGAACAACGGTATCCTCGCGGATTGCTACGCCACCGGTGGCGTTTTGGGAGAGCGCGATGTCGGCGGACTGGTGGGAGGCCACTACCCTGACGGCGCAATCACGAACTGCTATTCGGCCGGCAACGTATCGGGGAATGAGAATGTCGGCGGACTGGTTGGATATAGCATAGGGTGGTGGGTATCGGCTTGTTTCTGGGATACCGAAACGAGCGGACGCTCATCGAGTCGTCATGGGACAGGCAAGACGACGGCTGAGATGCAGACAGCCAGCACGTTTCTGGATGCCGGGTGGGACTTCGTGGGCGAGACGGCCAATGGAATAGAAGATATCTGGTGGATTCTTGAAGGGCAGGGCTATCCGAAGCTGTCGTGGGAAGCCAAGTAGATTTACTATTTACGATTGTCGATTGACGATTGCCCCCTGCTCCCTCGACCCTGCTCGGGACAGATTGCGCAGGGATGACAATATTATTAACTATTGATTATTGCGTCCTGCTGGAATCGCGTATGGACGGCTTGAATCCGGCCCGGATTTGGGCTATAATACATTAAGAAAGGAGCTATAGCCATGAAGCTCAGTGAACGGATCAAGCCGATAAGCTATTTGAAGGCCCACACGGCCAAGATCATAAGCGAGTTGAGTGCACGGCGCGGCACGATGGTGATCACGCAGAACGGCCAAGCAAGGGCGGTCGTCCAGGATATTGATACCTACGAGCAGACGCAGGAGAGTCTCGCCATGCTCAAGCTATTGGCACAAAGCCAGAGCAGCGCCAAGGACGGCAAACACAAGCCCCTCAAGAAGGCATTTGCAGACCTTTCGGCGAGGACGAAGAACCTGCCATGAAGTATCAGGTGCTCGTGGTTGCGGAGGCCGAAGAGGACATTTTTGATATCTACAAATATGTCCTGAGAGCCGATGGGCGTAACCGAGCAGACCATCTGCTACGCAGGCTCCAACAGACGTGCC
The DNA here is from genome assembly GCA_035529475.1 of Sedimentisphaerales bacterium. Lineage (GTDB taxonomy): Bacteria > Planctomycetota > Phycisphaerae > Sedimentisphaerales > Anaerobacaceae. The sequence continues at coordinate 2,743 of DATKWR010000339.1, forward strand.
AAAGCTTGGCCCGGATGCCCAATCGCGGCCACAGTCCGCCCGAACTCGATCGTGTCGGTGTGCGCGCCTACCGGGAAGTCCATTTCAAGCCCTACAGGATCATCTATCAGATCAAGGGCAGAAAGGTTTTCATTCACTGCGTTCTGGATGGGCGGCGGGCCGTGCAGGATGTCTTGGAGCGCCGCGTGCTCCGTTAATTTACCGCGACGACTTCTTTGATCTCGGGGACTCTTTCTCGCAGGATCCGCTCGATGCCCATTTTCATCGTCATCGTCGCGCCGGGGCAGCCCTGGCAGGCGCCCTGCAGGCGGACCCTGACGGTGTTATCCTC
>DATKWR010000340.1:0-2094 GCA_035529475.1 Sedimentisphaerales bacterium
GATAAAAGAACATCGGGAAAATCCGCATCCCTTTCATCTATATCTTCAAGAATTTGGCAGAAAACAACAAAATACCCATCATCCTGCAATTGTTTCTGCAAAAGCCTGAGTTCCGTGCTTTTGCCGCTCCCAATATGGCCGGCAAATAACTGGGTTGTAGTACTCTCGGATAGCTTTATTGTTTGGGCTAACTTGTTTACAGGTTCATCACTTCCCCTGACTGCATCCAAATCAACATAAAGATCAGTTTCCTCGGCCTTCAGCGGGGATGGATCGAATGCCTGATATATTTTTTTTATTTCATCTGCCATAAGCTGTCCTCATTTAATTGATTCATCTTTATATTTGTATTTTCGGCATTATGTTTTGTCAATATTTACTTTAACAGTCCATCCCCAAGCTTCGCTTGAGGCTGCCACACATTTTATTACGAGATACGAGCATCAAGTATCGAGTCAGTTGTGTTCCAGCCGTTCCAGCGTTGTTTGCACTACTCGCTTTACGTAATTGTCCTTGTCCTTCATGGCGGCCTTTATCTGGGGCAGGAGTGGACGGGCTTTTTCGCCGAGCTTGTTCAGGGCGATTATCGCGTGCAGCCTTGCTTTGTCGGTTTTGTCGGTCAAACCTGCTGCTAATACGGGCAGGGCTTTTTCTTCTTCGCCCCAGTCGCAGAGCGCGTGGGCTGCGGCGATGCGAACTACCGCCGCCGGGTCATTCAGGGCTTTTTCAATCGCGGCTTTTGCGCGCACTTCTCCTTTGGAGTTATTGTGCAGACCTACGACCGCCCAGTAACGGACCGAAGCGTACTTATCCTTGAGAGCTTTAACGTAAGGCTCGTTTTCGCCGGAACCATCCAGTTCCTTTATCTTGCGCAGGCGTGTAAGCAGGTCTGTTTGGTTTACTTTATTCCGCCAGTGCTGCTCGTCGCTGGCTGGCGTTTTGGGCGGTTTCGCCCCTGAGACCTTGTCATCGAATCTGAACCGGACCTCGCCGCTGTCTTTGAAGCCTATCCGGCAGGCTTTTGCGTGCAGCATTTTGCCCTGTGTGAGCCATACGGATTTTGTATATAGTCTCCAGGCTGAATTGGTTTGGCCATCGCCGCTGATTCTGTAAACGATTGATGCTCCGGCCGTAGGGCAGGCGATTGTTATGCGGCGCGTAGCTTCACCAGGCTGCCATTTGGGCGTCCAGAAAACCGGCTCGGCCGTCTTTTGAAATTCGCCGCCCGTGCGTTTCATCTCGTCAAATTCAGGTTCCGGAATCAGCCCGATATCGCCAGTCTCCCTGACCCATTTGGCGTGGATTACGCGCATCCGCCGGAGCACATCCTTGTACTTCGGATCGCTCGCCAGGTTCTTGACCTCGTGCGGATCGGTGGCGGTGTCGTAGAGCTCCTCGACTGGCTTTGTCTCTTCGAAATACTGCTTCTGCGGGCCTTCGAGCTTGCCCTCGGCGTTAAGCCGCCGCATCTCCTGCATCGTCGGCATCTCGTTCATATAGTTAATATCCTGGCCGCGGCTCAGGTGCGGCATGTAGTTGCGAATATATTTATAGCGCTTGTCGCGTACGGCACGAATCAGGTCGTACGCTTCATCCATCCGGTCGCGAGCGGCGAAAATATATTCGCGGGGACTGGCCTTCTGGCTGCCGAGGAACGCCTGGCCTTGTATGTGGTCGGGGATTTTGATGCCGGTTAATGAAAGCATCGTCGGGGCAAAGTCTATGAAGGCAATCAGGTCGTCGTTGACGGTGCCGGGTTTGACCGCATCGGGATTGTCCGGCATTGCGAGCTTCCGCCATTTGGCCGGCACGTGAATAATCAGCGGAACCTTCAGGCCCGAATCGTAAATCCACCGCTTGCCCCGCGGCAGACCGCGCCCGTGGTCGCCCCAGAACCATACTATCGTATTATCGGCCAGGCCGTCGTCTTCAAGCTGCTTTAGGACGTCGGCGACAAGCTTGTCCGTCAGCGTGATAAGGTCGTAATACTGCGCCCAGTCCCGCCGAACCGCGGGCGTATCGGGATAGTAGGGGGGCAGCACAGCTTTGTCCGGGTCGTGCCTTTCGTGCGGCTTCAGGCTCGCCAGACGCTTG
>DATKWR010000341.1:0-4713 GCA_035529475.1 Sedimentisphaerales bacterium
TCACCCATCGGTCGTGGCGTATTCCATGAGCCATAACGCCACCGGTTACAGCGACGACATGAACCCTGACATGATCGACGGAATTCAGGACGGGCGCGACACCTGGGCCTTGAGAAACGCCAAGACGGCATTGCGGGCCGAAGCTATCGTCAAGCAGCTTGACCCGGGCCGCATCGTTTATCACCACGCATCAGGCAACCTCGGCTCGATGCACCCGATCAATTTCTATCCGAACTTCGTCCCGATTCAGGAAATGTCCGACTGGTTCGAGCATTGGGCGACCGTAGGCGTCAAGCCGGCGTTTATGTGTGAATACGGGGCGCCCTTCACGTGGGATTGGACGATGTATCGCGGCTGGTACAAGGACCAGCGCGAATTCGGCAGCGCCAAGGTCCCGTGGGAATTTTGCCTGGCTGAGTGGAATGCCCAGTTCTTTGGGGACAAGGCGTTCCAAATCAGCGAGCCGGAGAAGGCGAATCTTCGCTGGGAGGCCAAGCAGTTTCGCGCGGGCAATCTGTGGTATCGTTGGGATTACCCTTATCATGTGGGCTCAAGCAGCTTCGACGAGAGATATCCCGTGTTTGCCATGTACCTGGCGGATAACTGGCGGGCCTTTCGCACGTGGGGAGTGTCGGCGATTTCCCCGTGGGAGCATGGGCACTTCTGGAAGCTGCGCGAGGGAGTGGACAAGGGCCGCAAGCCATTCAAGGTGGACTGGGAGAGCTTGCAGCGACCGGGATTCAGTCCGGACTACGTCGAGCAGCGATATGAGCGCATGGACCTGGCCTTCGAGCGGTCCGACTGGATCGCCACGGCTGCCGCCCAGGCCCTGATTCGCAATAACCGTCCGCTGCTGGCTTACATAGGCGGCAAGCCCACCCGATTCACCAGTAAGGACCACAATTTCCGTCCAGGCGAAACCGTCGAGAAACAGATCATCGTCATCAATAACTCCCGCGAATCCGTGACGTGCGATTGCGCGTGGTCGTTCAGCTTGCCGCAGGCCATGACCGGCAGCAAGACAGTCACGGTTGCGACGGGCGGGCAGGAACGTATTCCGCTGCGCTTCGAGCTGCCGGCGGCGCTGGCACCGGGTCCGTACGAACTCACCGCCGATTTCAAGTTCAGTGACGGCCAAATCCAACAAGACACTTTCTCTATTGACGTCGTGCCGCTCCCGAAGGCTCTGCCGGTGGATTCAAAGATTGCCTTGTTTGACCCGAAAGGCGAAACAGGCGCCTTACTGGGCAGGCTGAGGATTCGCAGCCGGTCTGTGAAGGCCGTGGATGATTTGTCTGCGTATGACGTTTTCATCGTGGGCAAGTCCGCGCTGACGGTCGAGGGACCGGCGCCGGATATCAGGCCGGTGCGCGACGGCCTGAGAGTAATCGTCTTTGAGCAGGCTTCGGACGTTCTTGAGAAGCGATTCGGATTCCGCGTGGAAGAATACGGCTTGAGGCAAGTCTTCCCGCGAGTGCCCGATCATCCCGTTCTATCGGGAATCGCCGCCGAGTATCTGCACGACTGGCGAGGCGAGGCGACGATTCTGCCGCCGCGATTGAAGTACGAAATGCGGCCCCGCTATGGCCCGACTGTTCAGTGGTGCGGCATCCCCGTCACGCGGCTGTGGCGCTGCGGCAATCGCGGCAATGTGGCCTCCGTGCTGATCGAGAAGCCCGCGCGCGGCGATTTTATGCCGATCCTCGATGGGGGTTTCAGCCTCCAGTACAGCCCGCTTATGGAGTACCGCGAGGGCAAAGGCGTGGTCATATTCTGTCAGATGGACGTGACGGGACGGACGGAGAATGAACCGGTCGCTGAGACACTTGTCCGTAACCTTTTGCAGTATGTGTCGGGCTTGAAGCCGACCCTGCGACGCCAAGCCATCTATGTGGGTGACCCATCAGGGAGGGATCATCTCGAATCGACGGGCGTGTCACTTGGCTCGTATGAGAGTGGGAACCTGGCGCCTGACTGTGTCCTCATAGCAGGCCCCGGCTGCTCGCAGAATCTGGCGGGCAAAGGAGCTGCAATCGCCGACTGGCTCAAGGCCGGCGGAAACCTTCTGGCGATTGGTCTGGATGAATCGGAAGCCGGTGCAGTGCTACCTTTTAAGGTCGGCATGAAAAAGGCCGAGCACATATCGAGTTTCTTTGAGCCGTTTAGAATGGGTTCCCTGCTGGAGGGGGTCGGTCCTGCAGATGTCCACAACCGCGATCCCAAAGAGATTCCCCTTGTCTCGGCGGGGGCGAAGGTAATCGGTGATGGCGTCCTGGCCAGGGCCGAAGGCACGAACATTGTGTTCTGCCAACTCGCCCCCTGGCAATTCGCTGGCACGCAATCCAACCTCAGACGAACGCACCGGCGCACCTCCTTTCTCGTTTCGCGTTTGTTGGCGAACATGGGAGTAGGCGGCTCGACACCGCTGCTGGAGCGCTTCTCAAAACCTGTCGATGCCAACGAATCACAAGGACGCTGGCTGGACGGCTTATACCTCGATGAGCCGCAAGAATGGGATGACCCTTACCGATTCTTCCGATGGTGATTCGGCGAGACTGTGAAGGCTCCCGCTACGGCGGCGCGACTGGTCCTCGCCAGACGCTGCCGCCGAAGGTCGTGACATAGAGCAGACTGTCGTCCGACGGGTCGAACGTCACTCGCTGAATATTTGAGAAGGGCAGATCGTCGAATGCTCGCCACGTTTGGCCGTTATCTTGCGAGAGCCACAGACCCGCACCGGGGGCACCCTCGGTAAGCGTCATGTAGATCCATGCCCTGTTTTTCGGGTGGAAATACCCGCCGAACGTCTGGCGGCCCTCTCGGCCGATACGCTGCCACGTCGTGCCGTCATCCGTCGATTTGTACACGCCTTCCATGAACACGCCGGCGTACAGCGTACGCGCTTCTTTGGGACTGCCCGGATCGAGCACGATAGAGGTCACCGGCCTGGGCGGGATGCCCTGGGCCTCGTGCTTCCACGAAGCGCCGAAGTCGCGTGACATGCACACTCCGCCGGGACGGTTGTGGCCGTGACGCTCCGAGATGATGTTGTCATTAGGTATATCGTGCACGTCGGAGAACGCGCCCCACATCTTGCCCGGCAGGCCGGGGTCGAACGCGATCTCGTAGCAGGTGTTCCGCCACGGCGCCCAGGAGTCTTTGTCCCACCATATCCACGTCTTGCCGCCGTCCACGGACCTGGCGAAGCCGATATCCGTGTACGCGATGTAATGGCGGTTCGCCTCGAAAGGGTCCACATAGTAGTTCCACGTCGTGGTGACCACCAGGCCGGTGCATGCCCAGGCGCAGCCGGGTTTAGGTTTCTGGCCGGGGGACGGATACGTGTCGCTGTTGAACCACGTGGCACCGCCATCGTGAGTAACGTAGGACTGGCTCCACACCAGAATCAGCCGGTTGGGGTCGCTGTTGCAAATCGCGGCCCCGAAAGGCGTATCGCCTCTTTTGAAAGATTGTCCCGCCGACGCAGTTACGTAGTTGGGCGCAACGTTGTACTCCTTGAAGCGCGGGTCCTGGAAGTAAGTGGCCCGCCAGGTCTCGCCCCCGTCGTCGCTGCGATAAACCGTCTCATGATGGGGCGGGTGAAACCGCGTGCTTGTATTGACGACATAAACGGTGAGCGGCTTGGTGTCCGTGGTCAGAATCTGCCTGTATTGCGCGATGGAACCGTAAGCCCACCGGTCGGCAGTTGTTGTGTCCGTGTTGATGCCCTGGCCCATCGCCGGCTGCCAGCTCCGGCCTTGATCGCGCGAACGGTAAACTCCCCCTCGCAAAGCGCCGTTTTGCTCTCTGCTGGTCACGGTGCAATAGAGCATGACGGTCTTGCCTGTCAAATTCGAGCCGCCGGCGAACCCCTGTATCTCTTGCCAGGGCAGGCCGTCGGTCTTTTCCATCCACGTTTGGTCGCCGTCATCAGATCGCCAGATACCTTTGTCCGTTGCGGCGAAAAGGCTTCGGCCTTTACTGGTGTTGTCAAAATGAAAGCCTATTACCTGACCTTCGGGGCCATAGCAGATTGTCCACGTGGTCCCCGCGTCGTGCGACAGACAGGCCCGGCCGCTGCGCGTGCCGGCGAGCATGATGTTCGGATCGGACGGATTGATCGCAATCTCGCCATAGAGCAAATCTTTGAGATTACCAATGGGGGCAAAAGTCTTGCCCCGGTCGCGGCTGATGTGTAGCCGTCCGCCGGATGAAGCGTAAATGACGTCGGGATTGGACGGATGAAAAGCGGGCCGGCATCTTGTATCGCTTCTAAGCTGGGCGTGGTGGATCATGCGCCAGTTGTGGCCACCATCATTAGCAGTACCAGCAAGCCAAGACACTTCGAGGATGGGCAGAACGTGCGATTTCTCATCGCTTCACCTCTTTCTGTCTTGCGGCTTCGCGCGCGAGGAACCGGGGCGTGGCGGACAGGCCACCCCAACCGGAGGGGTCGTGGTTCGCCATGAAGATTCTTCGCAGCGTCCGGTCGTATGGCACCAGCGCCGTCCAGAGTCCGCCGTTGGCGACCTCGCGCCAGCAGCCGCGCGAATCCAACTTCTCGAAGACCTGCTCGGCCAGTTTGAGATATCCTTGGGCCTGCGGGCCGAACTTGTCCTTGAGTGCAGGGGTCTTGAGAATCTCCTCCGCCATCAGGATGACGGGGTGCAGTCCCATCGCTTCGCTCATCTCTTTGTCGCAATAACGTGAGCG
>DATKWR010000342.1:0-7458 GCA_035529475.1 Sedimentisphaerales bacterium
ATTGTCGCATTCTATGAGCCGGGCCTGATGGATAGAGAGGTCTTTTTGTTTGTCGAAAGCCATGGCTACGAGTTTCCAAAGGATGGATTCGGCTTTCGGGGAACAAGGCTCAAGACCTCGCCCGGCGGCAGCGCCGTTATCAAGATCAACCGGCTCAATATCGCCGAGCGGCTCTATCGGGTCACAGGCCAGGGGATCTATTCCGACAGCGTTCTGACGGGCCGGCCGGTCCCGCTGGCCCATCCAGTCCTCAATGGGCAGGTCGCGGGGCAGGATTCGGTAGATGCCTGTATCCACAATGGCCGATTGTACTGGTTTTGGGGCGATACCGGCAGACCCTCCTATCCGCTGGGTCACTTCGCGATGGCCGGCGCCGTATCGGATTTGCCGGGGCAGGGCGGGCTGGACCCGGCGGTTGGCGTCAACCTCGAATATTTCGTGGACAAGAACGGCTTCAGCCGGCCTTTGTGCCGTCTGAAGGAGCCCGGCCTGGTCTGGCTCGACGGATTTCTAACCGTCATGGACAACGCGGGACAAGAGCGGATCGTCGCCAAGTACGCCAGGCTCAAGGATTTAGGCAAGGTGCTTGAGTTGGGTCTTGTCGCCTTCAACGACGCCTCGCAGTCGTTCGAGCCGCTGCTGCGTTCGGACCCGAATTCGCATGCGCTGCCGTCGCCGGACTTCGGACATGCCTTCGCTGTGACCCTTGATGGCCGGCCGTACTACTACTTTGCGTTGCCATTCCCGCTGATGGTCCGGATGCGCGTTGAAGCGACCTGGGACAGCGTGACCGACCCGAATCGCTACGAGCTCCTCACGGCTGTCTCTCGTGGCGAGGGCATCCTGCCCTTGTTTCCTGCCGCCGGCGGGACGCCGACGGGACGCAAGGCCGAGACGGCCTCGCCACGCGGAGTCTCTCGTCCATCGTCGTTGGATTGGGTTCGGTTCGGCGAGCTTGTCGGCGCGGACTCGGCATTGAGGGGGCGGACCGCAGAGGCTTTGAAACGAGAACGAAAAGACACCTTCTATTATGATGCACAGTCGGGCCGAGAAGTAACGCCTCACGGCGGAAGCGTCTATTACAACGCTTATCGCCGCAAGTGGGTCGCAATCTTCGTGGAGGCGGGGGGCGAAAGCTCCTATTTAGGCGAGGTCTGGTACGCCGAGGCTGATACGCCCGTCGGGCCGTGGGCGTATGCCCGCAAGGTTGTCACGCACAACAAGTACTCTTTCTATAACCCGAAGCACCATCCCTATTTCGATCAGAAGGGCGGACGCGGAATCTTTTTTGAGGGCACTTATTCTCATACGTTTTCCGGTCCGGCTGAAAGCGCAACGCCGCGCTACGATTACAACCAGATCATGTACCGCCTGAACCTCGACGACCCACGTCTTACGTTGCCGGTGCCGGTCTATCAAGTAAGCGATGAAAACGGGCGGAAGGATTACCTGCTTGCGGATGGCGTGAAAAAGGTCGGCCAGTGGGACCTTGTCGAATCCGCACCGTTTTACGCGGTCGAGCCTCAGAGGGCGAGGGATGACCTTGTCCCCATTTACGCTCAGAGAATGGACGGCGGGAACAAACTCACTTTAGAGCGTCCCGAACAGGCTGCAAAGCCGCTTTTCTGCGCTTTGCCAGTCGATTCGGCCGACGAGAACTCACGCATCGTACCCCTTTACGAATATCGCCATGCCGACAAAGAGCGATATTGCTATTCCACTGAGCCGCAGTTGCGTGAAGAAGGCTGGATTCGCGCCGAGAATCCTTTATGCCGGATCTGGAAATCCCCGCCGGGTCCAATCCTTCTGGACAGCAAGGCAATGCCGACTGGCGCACACTGATAGTTGGCTACAGATCAATCGAAAGCTTGTCATTCCTGCGGAAGCAGGAATCCAGAATCGGAACAGTGGATTCCGCATCAAGTGCGGAACGACAACTACTCAAGTCATATGCGACAGCCGGAGGATGGGCAGGGCTTGGCCCCAAGGGATTTTCCTGCCCATGCGGTTCATCTCAAACCGACCTTACTCGCCCTGATTCGCGCCTGCTCCCGGCAGGAAGTTCTCCAGCACCCACAGCTCGCTCTTGGATCCCTCATTGACGCTGAACGCAAAGCGGCGGTTGTCCGGGTGAAGCGCGAAGAACAGCAGTTTTGGAACGGAGAGGTCCAGCTTCAGCGGCGTCCCGCCCTGCGCCGGAACCCGCCAGATTTCACCGCTCGCGGTATTGCGTGCATGGGCGATGATGTAACGGCCGTCCCTCGTCCACTTCAGGTTGTAAGACTGCGCCAAACCGCGAAATAGCTCCCGCGGCTGGCCTCCGTTGAGGGACACGGTCTTTACAGCGTCTTTCACCTGGAACACCACTTCCCGGCCGTCCGGCGAGAGGTCGTAGAACATTGCTCCTGTTTTGACAACTTCCGATTCCTCACCGGTGTCGAGGTTGCGTCTCATGATGATTGGCCCCCCCTTCACGAACACCAGGGTCTTCCCATCCGGGCAGAGCTTGGGGGCCACGCCTTCATCTGCCAACTTGGTGATCTCGCTTGTTTCAGTGTCAATTCGGAAGGCTCCAGCTCCCGTCTCCGTAATCCCGAGCGCGATGACGGAACGGCCGTCCGGCGCCCAGGAGATCTGGTTAACGAAACGAAGACGCGGCGACAGAAAACGCTCTCCCCCGGTGGCGGCGGACCGGATCGTGAGGATGTTGTTTCCGGGACCGATGGAACCCCGACGTGAAAGGTAGAGCAAGTTCCTGCCGTCGGGTGACCATGTCGGTTGTGACGGTGGGCCGGTATACCGCGTCGCGACCGGCGCGGGTGGCACGAGTACCTTACCGGTTTCAAGGTCGACCGCACCGTTGTAGAAGCCACCTAAAGCGGTGTCAGTCTTGTAATAAAGGGAGCCGTCGGGTGCAAAGCCAAGAACCTCTGAATAATAGCCGAAGTCCTTTTTCAGCAGTTCTGGTTCTCCTTGCTGCTTCCCCCCGGTGATGTGGACGGTCCAGATGTCCCACGTCCCCGAGCGGTCGCTGAGGAAGACAAGGCTTCTCCCGTCCGGTGTCCATCCAAGCAGGTGATCCTCCGCGGGATGCCCGGCAACAACGACCTCATTCCGGCCATCGGCGGTCATCAGGAAGACGTCGCCCTGGGGTGGGCTGCCCTCAAACATGAGACTGAACGCGACAAATCGCCCATCGGGCGAGAAACTGGCGCTTTTAAGCGAGTAAAGGACCGAAGTAATACTCCTCAGGACGCGCAACGAGCCGTCCGCTGTCGAGATCAGCGTTAGTTCAACCGCCTTGTTACGATCGCGAACTGCGAGGATGGACCCTGCGTCAGGCGACCAGTCCAAGGGTCGGACCCAAGAGCCTTTCTCACTGTAAAGTGTGCGAACGCCCGAACCATCCAGGTTTCTAATCCGCAGGGGAAAGAACCACTCCTTCGCATCCGAAAGGACTTCGGCGTTGTATGCGATCTGCTTTCCGTCGCGCGAGAACGCTTGGTCCTCGAGCGTCTTCTCAGTCTCGTTCCAGGGCCCCTTATTTGTGATTCGGCTCCTCTGTCCGCTGGCGACTTCCAACTGGATCACGTCGCCTGTGGGCCGGTCTAGCCCTCTGATGTACTTGCCATCCGCGGTCAAGACCTCACCGATGCCGGAGGCGTCTGTGAGAACCCGGCGTGTGACGAGTCCCCCGCCGAGAGAGGCCGTTTCGGTTGCAGACACACCGGTCACCTGCGGCGCGACAGGCGCATTCCTGTCCGGCGCTAAGTCCGTCTTTTCCTCCGGCTGGGACGCGGGCTTGCCGCCTTCCGACTTGTTCTGTGCCTCGGTCAAGGTGATCAGCCCCAGAACGGCCAGGACCACCATGGCCAGCAACGGTCTACATGTGGTTCCCTTGAATTTGGCAATCATTTGGATTCTCCTTTCGATATGAGAGGGGTTTTCTAATATCCCGGCCAGAGAGGGCAGATACTGGGGCCGGGAGAAACGTTCGAGAAGGTTGACGATGGTTTGGCCGTAGCGGCGAGACTCGTCTGTTCCGGCGGCCGAGAGAGCCAGGGCGTCGGCGGCCATCTCCTGGTCGGCCCGCATCCGGCGAAAAGCAAACCAGATGAGCGGGTTGAACCAATGCAGGACCTGGAGCAAACAGATAAGCCATGCAACGTAGATGTCACGCCGCTTCAGATGGGCCAGCTCGTGGAGAAAAACGTAGTGCAGATCGTCGAGGCCAAGGGTTTCGATCAGGTCCTGCGGCAAAAGGATGCGCGGGCGCACAAAGCCAAACAGCGCCGGGCTCTTGATCCGGTCGGTCACGACGACGCCCACGATTGTCTGGACGCGCATCTGCATCTTACAGTCTTCCAGCAGGTCCAGAATCGCATGGTCCGTTACCGCACGCTCCTTTTTGACGGCTCGCCAAAGCCATATATTCCGCGCGAGAACATACCCACCCAGTGCAACAGCACCGGCCAGCCAGAACACAGGTAAAGCGGCCCATACAGTCGCCCAGTGTGCGCCCCCTGCAGGCACCATCGCCGAACGCTGGTGTTGCGAGTCGAATGTGGCCGGTGCAATTGGCTTTGGGGCTGCTTCTGCACCGGTGGTTGCCTTTGCCTGGGTCTGCATCGGGCCTTCAGCTTGACGAGCGGCTGTGGCCTCTATGCCTGTATCTTCCGCAGCAGATTGGGTCGGCCTGGTCCATCGTGATGGCTCGTACAGGTTGTAGATACTAAAGTGGCTCTGCGGAGACCACGGCAGAGACAGGCGGACCAGCAGAAGGAGCCAGAGGTAGTAGTGCCAGCGGATCGGCAGCCTCTCTCGCAAGACAAGTCGCATCAGCAGGATAAGACAAACCAGCAGGCTTGCCTGAAAAGAGGCTTTCACGAGCCATTGAAAGAATGGTGGTAGTTGTGTGCTCAAGGCTTCCATTTTTCGCCCCTTTCTTTATTGCAGACGTTTTCTTCGCTTGGCGTTTTTTGGACGGGTGGTGTTTCCATTCAGGATCTGTCTGAGCTTGGCAATCTTCGCGGCGGACAATTGCTTTTCTTCGACAAAAGCTGCCAGCATCGGTTCAATAGATCTGCCGCCGAATCGCCTGAGAAACGACTCGCTCTCGGCTCTGAGACACTCGGCCTCGGTTACCAAAGGAAAGTAGTCGTACTGCCGGCTTTTCTTCTCAAACCCAACCGCCTTCTTCTGCACGAGGCGGTTGATGAGCGTGCGGATGGTCTCTCGCTTCCAGTGCGTCTTGCCGGTCAGCTCCTCCACAATATCGTTGGCCGTCATCGGTGAAGTGTTCCACAGGACTCGCATGACCTCCCACTCCGCTTCCGAGATTCTTGGTGTCTTTTTCATAGTAGTCTCCCAAAATGTTACAGTTGTAATATGTACTATTGTTACGTACGTAACATTTCAGTCAAGAGAAAAATTCCGAAAATTTCAAAAAAATTTTATTAGCTCGGAAAAGGGCAATTCCAGCCCAAAATCGGGGATTCTCGCCGCATTAGCCGCTTGGTTTGCATCCACCATCGCGCAGGCGGGCACACGATCCGTGAAACCGCAGCGAATCAGGTACAAAGGTTTTTCGAGCACCCGGCCGACGATGTCCTCTACTCCGGCTCAAAGCCGCGTATTCCTTCGGAATAGACCACAATCATATCGGCGTCTTCATTGCCGATACACGTAGCGTTGTGAAACACGCCCGGACCGACGGTGATGGTGTCGCCCGCCGACAGGGTGAAGGTTTGGTCGCCCAGGGTGTGCTCCAGGCGGCCTTTGAGCAGATAGAGCACTTCTTCGCAATTGGGATGGCGGTGACGCGGGTTACTTTTTCCCGCTTTGATGGTCACTCGTCCAAGCACCAGCCCTTCGGCGTTGCCGATATTCTTGCCTGCCAGCCACGTCAGGCTGCCCCAATCTTCGTTGATGACCGTTTGCTCGCGGCCGGGGCGAACGGGATTCCGCTGCGGCCGCGGCGCCGTCTCCACGGGCAGATCACCCATCGCGAATTGAATGCCGTCAAGGCAATGCTTGAGCACCGCGGGGTTCCAGAAGACGTGGTTGTCGTGGCCCAGCGAGCAGTAGAACACCCGGCCTTTGTCCCAGTCGCGCACCCAGGAGATGGGGACGTACGTCTGCTCCTTTTTGACGGCGGCGGTCTTGGGATCGCTGAAGTCCAGACTTAGCAGCACCCGGACCTTGTCCTTCTGAAAGTTCGTGTACATGTAAATCTCGTCGGCGATTTTGAAGCCTTTGCCGCCGAACGCAGCGTTCAGCGGGTGGCCGGGCTCGTCAATCTTGACGGCCCATTCGCCTTGGCCGGAGCGCCAATAGTGGCTGGCAAAGATGCCGCCCAACATCTGGCCCGCCTCGGGCCAGTCCACGCCGCCCACGGGAGGCCGGCTCGAAAAGTTGGTCGTGGCCGCGTGAATTCCCACCACGCCCTTGCCGCCCTTGACGAAGTTCATCAGGCTCTGGCGCATAGCGGGCTCCGTGAAGTCCATCCTGTTCGAGTTGTTGAAACAGATCGCGTCAAACGGCTTGAGACTTTCCGGATTGAAGATAGACATTTGGTCGCTGACCACCATCTCGAAGGCCCCGGTTTTCTTCGCCATAAGCTCAAGGGCCTTCGTCGCGTGGGGGATTGAGGTATGCACGAGCCCTCTGGCCCGATTGAAGACCAGAAGCTTGCGCGGTTTGAGGGGCTTTACGGCGGCTTGTTGCGGGATCGCCTTTTGGATTTTTTGCAGCTCGTCGGCGGATATCCCGGTATCCTGGCCGCCGGCTTCGTTCGATAAACAGGAAACAACGGACAGTACCATAATCGCAACTCTCAATCTTGTATTCACTTTTAACTCCTTTGCTCTTTTGGTCTTCAAGGCACGGATGCACAATTCCGCCGCGTGCCGGGATTACAGGCGCCAGGGGCTTCGCATCGCACGCAGCAGCAGGCGGTTGGCTGTTTCGTTATTGATGAAGCGCTCCTGTTCCGGGTCCCACGTGAGCTTCTCTTCGAGCTGCGTTGCGATGTCACTCAGATGGCATAACGTGTCCACCCTAACGGCCGTCTCGATGGGGCAGATAGTCGCCGCCCGGCTCTTGATGCAGTCCAGGAAGTTCCTGATATGGTCGTTGCTTTCGTACAGCCGGACTTCATCGGGGCCGATCTGCGATTGCAGCAGTGATTTCGGCTGGGCGTCGATGAATCCTCGCCTGACGTGGATCCATCCTTCGGTCCCATCGAAGACCGTGCCGTGTCCGCCCGCCTTGGCGTAGCGCTGCCGCCATTCGGCAGGCGCCGGGCCGTTCCTGCCGCCGGTGCCTCTGAAGTCGATCTTCACCCCGCTGCCGGGGAACTCAAGAATCACACTCCAATTTGTCGCGGTGTCGCACGCGCCGGCCGTGGGAAAGACCCCTTTGCCCTCGACCCGTACAATTCCGGCAAGCTCTCTGTCG
>DATKWR010000343.1:0-2693 GCA_035529475.1 Sedimentisphaerales bacterium
GCCAAGCCCGCGAGTGACAACAGCATCAACATACTGAGTGACAGTCTCTTAATCATTGTTTCATGCTCCTTTCTCATAGATCCAAGTGTGTCTTTCAATTCATGGTTCTACCCATACCGCGCGAAATGTCATGGCTTTAGGGGCCGCGAGCTCTCCGTTCAGGCATGTGCCGTCGCTGCGATATTGCCCATCCCGGCACTCGGCCGCGCTGCCGACCTTGACGGGCAGGCTCTTGTCGTCGCTGAGCAGCAATAATTTTCGCGAGCCGGCGAAAGCCACCAGAGCCTCAGGTCTGAACCCGTCCGCGTCTATGTCCAATGGCCGCACCAATTCCGGCGAAAAAGTCTTCATGCCCGACCAGCGATACAGCGCGAATCGTCCCTCGTCGGTGTGAGGGGCTGCGATGACAAAGTACGCCTTGTGATAGGGCGAATACTCCATGCTGCTGATCCCCAGGCCCCCGAAGTCCCACAAGATTCCCTCGCCAAAGATCGGGGCCTTGCCTTGCTCGGTCACGTCGCGTGGGTTTTGCAGAGGCACCACGCCGGCGCTGACGCGCGCCGTCGTGACGCGCACGGGTCTGGGGTTTCTGAATCCGATGTGGAGCCGTTCGTTTATGGCCGATGCGCAAAGCGCCTCGATGTTGAGCCCTTCCTTGTCCGGCGCGAGCAGTTGCTGCTCGTCCTGCGAGAGATTCTCATTCCATCGCAGCGCCTTGTCCACGCGCATTCCACCGACGGTGTTGAGTTCGACCATCTTCTGCATGAGTACTGTGCAGGGCTTGCCATCCGGCTCGATAACGAAGGCCCCATCCCGGCTTTTCATCGTCGTGGCGAAAAAGCGATGCCGGCTGGGCTGCACCTGGCCTCGCCGGTCTCTGCTGTGCGAGCCGATCCAGTAAATGCGGTCGCCCGCTCGGGCCGCTCCTTCGATATCGACAGGCTCGGAGCCGAGAAAAGCGGTCAAATCGAAGGTGGAAACCGGCGTCCCATCTCCGGTGGTCTTATAGACTCTCAGCACGTTGCTCCCGTCGCCGCCCACGATAAACGTCTGTTCATCAAGGGCCACCGCTGCCGACGCATCGCACATGCCGCGGTAGGTCAGGATGCCCTTTTCGGCTTCTGCCCCGACCGCCAGACCCTGGGCAATAAACAGCATCGCAAAACATATCAGCACGCTGGCTATTTTCACTCAATGTCTCCTGAAGGAAGAACCAAGAATTAGACACTAAGATAGCGGAATTGCGGCGTTGAGGCAATGACTTCCTTGGTTTTGAATCGAGAATCCGGCGAGGCCGCAGAGGGGTTCAGAGCTTCCTGACCAATCCGATGACGATCGCTTCGATCCGGCAGTTGTTCGAGTAGATGGGCTGAAAATCATCGTTAGCGGGTTGCAGCCGGACTTGGTCGGCCTCTTTGTAAAACCGCTTGAGCGTCGCGTCTTGCTCATCGACGATGGCCACGACCAACTGGCCATTCTCCGCGACCCGGCTACGGCGGCAAATTACGTAATCTCCCTCGCGGATGTCTTCGTCGATCATGCTCCGACCGGTCACTTCAAGGGCGAAAAGATCGTCCCCGCTCCCGAAGCAGCCGGTTAGTGAAAGTTGATCGACATTTTCGATTGCTTCCACGGGCGCCCCTGCGGCAACCCTGCCGGCTAACGGAATTCCCTCTGGTTTGTAGTGACGCCGTAAGGCGTTACCCGCAGATGCCCTTACGGGCACACTACAAACCCGCTCGCTGAAACTGTCAAGCAATTCGCGCGCTGCCGAACTGAGCGTCAAAGAGCGTGCTCTGTTTGCAGAGCCGCACAGAAGGCCCTTTTTTCGCAGCTCCGCGATATGCTCGAATACGGTGCTTCGGCTTATGCTCAATTCGGACGCCATTTCGCCTAACGTCGGGGAATAGCATTGGTTCTCCCGGAAGCCGGCGACCATCCTTAGAAGCTGGAGCTGGCGAGGGGTCAGCGGCGCGGAAGGCCCTGCTGTTTTCAATGGCATGGAGGTGTTTCTCCTTCTCGATTCTCGATCTTTCCTGTGGGCCGAGTCGGCAAGGCCCTCGCCTGTCAGACTCGTCCGACTGGTCCGACCGGTCGGACAGGCCAGAGCGAGAGCCCCCTCCCACAAGCGCAGGCGAAAGCCCCTGCCAGGCGGCGCTCTGTTTGAGGCCCAGAATGACTCCGGCGGCTTCAACAACTGCGGCCAGCAATCTCAGCCCAGAGCTGCTGTGCGGGGCCTCGCCGGACCAAACGGCAACGAAGTCGCCGCCCGGCCCAAACTTGCAAAGCGGCTCACTGCTATACGCTGGCTTGATGAACGTGTTTGTCTGAGTTTTCATGTTCAATCTATCGACAAGCCAACACAAATTACCCAAACAAAAACCGAACAAAAAACGAGCAAGTCAGGACGTTTTTCATGGCCCTTGAAGGAACACTGTGATAGCCAAAAGAATATGGGACGGTGGCCCAAAAAAAAGAAATGCAAAAATGAAGAGCAAAGGATTGCCGATTTAGCCACCCCTGCCTCCGCAGGGGCAAGCTCGCCCCCGTGAAAACGGGGGGCACAAAGTCACGAATCACAAATCGTAAATGGCAAGGCCCCTTATTCTTTCGTCGAATCTCCCCGCCATCCGCCCCAAAAACTTGCTCCGAGGCCCAGCCGAAGAGTCTGATCTTCAATAGTCAATCAATAA
>DATKWR010000344.1:0-4155 GCA_035529475.1 Sedimentisphaerales bacterium
TCATAACCCCCTGCTGTGCCGTCATAATATGTCCATCAACATTGTCCAGCATTAAGGCTTGACAACAGCCGGCCCGTGACTGTTTACTGTTGCCTTATGACGGTTCATGTGTGACTCGACATCTTAGGCGAATTCAATTGGGAGCTGACCAAATGAGGCATTCAAGAAATCCTATCGTATCGGGAATCTCTGTCATGGTGTTGCTCGCGGTGCTTGTGACGTCGGGCTGTGGACCGACCTGGGCCAACAGGACGAGCACGGACAAAATGGTCGAGGAAATGCTTGCGGCGCGCCATGCTCGCAGACAAATCCAGTATCCGACAAAGACGTACGGCGCGTTCAGCATTGAGAGGGCCTACCGGATTCAGGCGGAGCTGGCAGAAGAGCTCAGTGAAGAGCTTGGGCCCGTCGTGGGTTACAAGGTCGCGTATGCGAGCAAGGCCGCACAGGAGCAGTTTGGAGTGACCGAACCCGCAGCCGGTCCTTTCTTCAGTATCCAGCGCGTGCCGAATGGCTCGAAGCTGCCGGCGCGGCACTTCCTGGAAATCGCCCTGGAGACGGAAGTCGCCTTCACTATCGGAAAGCGCATCGACCACGCGATTAAGGACGTTGCTGAAATGAAGGAGTACGTCCGATGGGCGCACGCGGCCTTCGACGCCGGCGACTATCCGCTCGTACAAGGGGACACCAAGCCGACCGCTCAGGACATGATCGCCAGCGGGGTCGGCGCCCACGTTTTCGTGCTTGGTCCCGCCGTCGATCCCGGTAAGGTGGATGTGGACGCCGTGACCTTGAAGCTGATCCGCAACGGCGAGACCGTCGCAGAAAGTGCCGCGACGAACGTGATGGGCAGTCCCTGGAATTCGCTGCTCTGGTGCGCCAATCACGTCGTCAAGCTTGGAGGTACCCTGGAACCCGGCACGGTCGTATCGACCGGAACGGCGTCGCCGGCGTACAAAGTCAAGGGCGACGCAATCGAGGGGCAGTACGTGGGGGACTGCGGCCCGCTGGGTAAAGTCACCATGACGCTCTATTAAAAGCTCCTGCAAAATTGGAGTCAGGCATACTTTTGAAAGGGGATAACGAATGTCCGCTGCACTGGTGATGATCGTGGCCCTTGTTGCATTACTGATCGGTTACCTGGTGTACGGGCGCTATGTCGCCCGAAAACTGGGTCTGGATCCAAACCGCGCCACCCCGGCGCACACGAAACAGGATGGGGTGGACTATGTTCCCGCAAAAGCACCGGTCCTGATGGGGCATCACTTCGCCTCGATCGCCGGTGCGGCTCCGATTCTCGGGCCGATTTACGCCGCCGTGTTTGGCTGGATTCCCGTCCTGCTCTGGATTCTGATCGGCAGCATCTTTCTGGGCGGAGTCCACGATTTCTCCAGCATCGTGGCATCGGTGCGCCATGGAGGCAAGACCATCGGCGAAGTGATTGAAGACCATATCGGCAGGTCGGGCAAACGGCTCTTTCTGGTTTTTGCGTGGTCGGTGATTGTTCTGGTGATCGCCACGTTCGCCAATGCGGTGGCGAATGTTTTCGTCGCAGAGCCGTCCACGGCGACGGCGTCCTTTCTTTTTATCGTCGTAGCCGTCGCTTTCGGACTGAGTATTTACCGGCTCAAGGCGCCTTTGCTGGTTTCTTCCCTCGTGGGCGTCGCCCTGCTGCTGGGCTGTATTGCGGTCGGCCTGCGGTTTCCGATTGCACAGTCTTACAACACCTGGAAAATCATTCTGTTCGTCTATATCTTCTTTGCCGCCGTGGCGCCCGTATGGATCCTGCTGCAACCCAGGGACTATCTGAACTCTTTTCTTCTGTACATGATCATGATTGCAGGAGTGGCGGGCATCTTCGCCGCCAATCCTCAAATCACCTTTCCCGCCTTTACAGCGTTTCACCCTGCGGGCTCGGGATATCTGTTTCCAATTCTGTTCGTGACGGTGGCCTGCGGGGCGATATCGGGGTTCCATTCGCTGGTTTCCGCCGGCACGACGGCTAAGCAGCTCAACAAAGAATCCGACGCCAAAGTCATCGGATACGGCAGCATGCTCATCGAGGGGCTGTTGGCGGTCATTGCGCTGATTACGGCGGTGACCATCTTGCAGAGCGACTATGCCCAGAGAGTCACCAAGGGAGGCGGCGGCCCGATTGGCATTTTTTCCGCGGGAATCGGCGGTTTCGTTTCACATCTGGGCATCCCTGAGAAAGCCGGCGCGACCTTCGCCGCGCTGGCCATCTCGGCGTTCGCCCTGACGACGCTGGATACGGCGACGCGTCTGGGCCGGTTCATGTTCCAGGAGTTTTTCGAAGGGATGCCGATGCAATCCGTCCTGAGCAAGAACCGTTACGTGGGGACTTTGGTGACGATCGGCGTCGCGGCATTCCTGACCTTCACGCCGACCCAGGGGGCGCTATGGCCGCTCTTCGGCGCAGCGAACCAATTGCTGGCTTCTCTGACGCTGCTGGCGCTCACCGTCTGGCTGGCGAAATCGGGCAAGGACAATAAATTCCTGATATATCCGATGTATTTCATGTTCTGCGTGACGCTCACGGCGTTGGGCTTTATGGTCTATAACAACTTCACCAGCGAACCTCGAAATTGGACATTGGTTATCTTTCCTCTGATACTGCTGGCGGTGGCTGTCACCCTGGTAGTCAATGCGGTCAAGAGTCTGCGATACTACTCTGCGAAACAGCGCCCCGCTGCGTAGCACGAGCGAGCAGCAAGAATGGTATAGCGAGGACAAAATCATAAATGAACGCACCCAAAACGATGAAGCGGGTCCTTATGGGCCCGGGCCCGTCGGACGTCGATCCGAGAGTGCTGGAAGCAATGTCGCGTCCCACGATTGGACATCTCGATCCCGCGTTTCTTGAGATACTCAATGGGATACGAGAGCTGCTCCAGTACACGTTCCTGACGCAGAACGAGATGACGTTTGCCGTATCGGGCACGGGAAGCGCCGGCATGGAAGCCTGTGTCGTCAACCTCATCGAGCGGGGCGACCCTATGCTGGTCTGTATCAACGGTGTATTCGGTAAGCGCATGGCCGATGTCGCCGAGCGGTGCGGCGCCGAGGTCTCGACGATTGAAATCGACTGGGGCAAGGCGTTTGCTCCGGGGCAAATCGCTGATGCGCTCGATAAACAGCCTGCCAAGGTGGTTGGCATTGTGCACGCCGAAACCTCGACGGGCGTGTGGCAGCCGCTGGAAGAAATCTCCCGGATCGTTCACGACCATGGTGCCCTGTTGCTGGTGGATGCCGTCACCAGTCTGGGCGGCATGAAGGTCGATGTGGACGGCTGGAGAATCGATGCGTGTTATTCCGGGAGCCAGAAGTGTCTGTCGTGTCCGCCCGGGCTGGCGCCGGTGACCTTCAATGAAGCCGCCATGAACGTCATCGGCAATCGCAAAACCAAAGTCCAGAGCTGGTATCTCGACATGTCCATGATTCGACGGTACTGGGGCAGCGAGCGCTTGTATCATCACACGGCGCCCGTCAATATGAACTACGCTCTGCTGGAATCTCTGAGAATGATTCAGGAAGAGGGCCTGGAATCTCGCTGGAGACGCCACGTGACCCATCACAAAATCCTGAAGGCGGGCCTGGCGGCTATGGGGATCCGATATTTGCCCGAGCCGGGCTACGAGCTGCCGATGCTCAATGCCGTATCCATACCGGACGGCGTCGATGACCTCGCCGTGAGAAAACAACTGCTCAATGAGTTCAATATCGAGATTGGCGGCGGGCTGGGGGACTTCAAAGGCAAGGCGTGGCGCATTGGTCTGATGGGCTCGGCCTGTACGCTGAGCAACGTCATGCTGGCTCTGGCGGCCATCGAGAAGTGTCTGACAGACCAGGGAATCAAGCTCAAGGCGGGGGCGGGCATCGCCGCGGCCGCAAAGCAGGCGTCTGAGTGCTGAGACTTCGCAATCAGGCCAAGCCGACGACGTTTGCAGCCGGGGCCGGCCCAGGACAATTTTCAAGGAAGAAGGACGAATGAGAATCGTCGTATTGGACGGTTACACCCTGAATCCCGGCGACCTTTCGTGGGGCCGGCTGGAAGCCCTTGGTGAATGTACGGTGTATGACCGCACGGCCCCGGAGGACATCGTCGCGCGGGCCGGCGAGGCCGAGATTGTCCTG
>DATKWR010000345.1:0-2752 GCA_035529475.1 Sedimentisphaerales bacterium
TGGACCGCCAAGCTGCCGCTTTCTATCCTCACCGATTTCGAGGAATTCATCGTCTACGACACGCGCGTGCGGCCCGCCCAGGCAGACAAGGCCGCTAAGGCGCGGCTGCTGTACATCACCTGCGACGAATACGAGGCACGATGGGACGAGCTTGTCTCGATCTTCTCGCCGGATGCCATCCGGAAAGGCTCGTTCGACAAGTATGTTGAATCGGCAACGGGAAAACGCGGCACCGCTGAAGTAGACGATGCTTTCCTCGCCGAGATCGAGCAGTGGCGCAACGTGCTCGCCCGCAATATCGCCCTGCGCAACCCGACCGTTTCGCAACGGGAACTGAATTTCGCAGTGCAGCGGACCATCGACCGCATCATCTTCCTGCGCATCTGCGAAGACCGCGGCATGGAGCACTACGGGCAGTTGCAGGCGCTGCTCAACGGGCAGCAGGTATATTCGCGCATGCGCGAAATGTTTGCCCTGGCCGACAACCGCTACAACTCAGGCCTCTTTCACTTCAAGCGGGAGAAAAGCCGGCCCGACCCGCCCGACGAGCTGACGCCCCGCCTGGCGATAGATGACAAGGTTCTGCAAGGGATCCTCAAGCGGCTGTATTACCCCGAAAGCCCCTACGAATTCTCGGTGATGCCAGCGGAGGTGCTGGGCCAGGTATACGAACGTTTCCTCGGCAGCGTCATACGCCTGACGGCCGGCCACCGTGCGGTTGTCGAGCAGAAGCCGGAAGTCCGCAAGGCCGGCGGCGTCTATTACACGCCGTCATACATAGTCGACTACATAGTCAAGCAGACGGTAGGAAAGCTGCTGGAAGGAAAAACGCCGCAGGAAATAGCCGGGCTGACCGACTCGTGGCGGCCTTCGAAGACGCGCCGGCCGCTGGGCGTGGTCGACCCCGCCTGCGGATCGGGTTCATTCCTGCTGGGCGCCTTTCAATATCTGCTGAACTGGCACCTGGAGCAATACAGCAAGGAGCCGGAGATGTGGCTGAAGGGCAACCGTCCGTGCCTGTTCAAGGACCGCCGCGGAACCTTGCGGCTCACCACGCTCGAGCGCAAGCGAATTCTGCTCGCCAATATCTATGGGGTGGACATCGATCCGCAGGCAGTCGAGGTGACCAAGCTGTCCCTGTTGCTGAAGGTATTGGAAGACGAGAACGCGGAAACGCTCAAGCAGCAGCTCAAGCTGTTCCACGAACGCGCCCTTCCCGACCTTGCGGGCAACATCAAGTGCGGCAATTCGCTGATCGGCTCCGACTTCTACGTCGGGCGGCAGGCATCGATGTTCGACGAGGACGAAATCTATCGCATCAACGCGTTTGACTGGAATGCTGAGTTCGCCGAGGTGATGCAAGCCGGCGGCTTCGATGCGGTGATCGGCAATCCGCCGTACGTCAGGATTCAGACCCTGAAGGAGTCTGCACCGGTCGAGGTCGATGCTTACAAGAACGGTTACAAGTCGGCAAGTTCCGGCAACTACGACATCTACGTTGTGTTCGTTGAGAAGGGCCTGAGTCTGCTGAACAGCGAAGGGCGCCTCGGGTTCATTCTGCCGCACAAGTTCTTCACTACGGACTATGGTGAGCGCCTGCGGGCACTGCTTACAATAGGCAAACACTTGTCCGGCATTATCGACTTTGGTCACGCTCAAGTTTTTGCGGGCGCTACAACCTATACATGCCTTCTCCTGTTGACTGCGTCAGCAAACGATTCATTCACGTACTCAGCGATTGAGAATCCTTCACTGGTCGGTCAACAAGACTACGCCCAAGTCGCGATTCCTTCATCTCAGATTTCCGGCAAGCCATGGGCATTTCGATCCGATTCAGCCGAGTTGATCGTCCAGAAGCTGCATCGGCAATCTGTCGCGTTGCTGGATATTCCGTGCTTCATCTCCAGGGGAAGCAGCACAGGTGCAGATGACGTTTTTGTCTTGAGGAGAACCGATGGCAAGTTATTGACACAAGACGGCTATGAAGTAAAGCCTGAAGATGGAATTGTTCGAACACCTATATACGCCACCGATTTCGGCAGATACACTTTTCTGCCCAACTCGGGACAGGCTGTCATATTTCCATATTCCCTCACCGCACGAGGGTATTCGCTCATAGATGAAGATAACTTACGGAAACGATTTCCGAAGACGTATGATTATCTGGTCAAGTCACGCTCCAGACTGAAAAAAAGGAAACAGTTCAAGACTTGGTATGGTTTCTCCGCTCCCCGCAACCTCGCTAAGCACGAAAGCGCGAGCCTTTTGATTCCTCTACTAGCCGAAAGAGGTTCAGCCTGCCATGTGTCCGATATCAAAGGCAAGTATTGCCTGATGGCGAGCGCCGGCTTCAGCATTACCCCTAACCCCTCATCTGGCCTTTCCAGCTATTACATTCTCGCGCTGCTCAACTCGAGTCTCCTGTTTTGGCTGTTACGCTCGTTGAGCAATAAGTTCCGTGGTGGCTGGATTACATGCACAAAGCAATACGTGGGCACTCTCCCGATCCGCGCACTTGATACCTCCGATCCGGAACACTGTGCACGCCACGATCGCATCGTTTCCCTCGTTCAACGCATGCTCAATCTCAACAAGCTGCTCCGCGCGGCGCGCACCGATCACGACCAGAACCTCATAAAACGCCAGATTGCCGCCACCGATCAGGAGATAGATCGACTCGTTTACGAGCTATATGATCTGACAGATGAGGAGATTGCGATTGTCGAGGGAGCAACCTTCCCGCAGTAGGAAA
>DATKWR010000346.1:0-11540 GCA_035529475.1 Sedimentisphaerales bacterium
GAGGCGGGAGGCAACAAGATTGCGCTGACCAGAGGCGCGATTATTGAAAACAGCCTCTTTACTGAGAACCGGGGCAACGGCATCTGGTTCGACATCGGCAACGAGAAATGCCAAGTGCGCAATTGCCTGATCGCCGACAACGAGAATGCAGGAATCTTCTACGAGATCTCTTATGGGCTGCACGCCCACGACAATGTGATCGTCGGCAACGGTTTTGCGTTCACGCCGGGGGCGTGGGGCGCGAGCGCCGGTAACAGCATATCCAGCTCGCCCGATTGTCTTATCGAACGCAACCTGCTGATCGGCAACAAGGACGGCTTCAGCTTCCGCGAGCAAAAACGCTCGACGCCGCTCATAGATGGCGGCTCGGAAGCGGTCTGGAATCATCACGAGACGGTTCGCAACAATGTGTTTGCGTATAATCGCGACGCACAGGTCTGGGGATGGTTCGACATAGACGACCAGCGGCACTGGCCAAACTCGATGCAGCAGGAGGGTGGCAGCCTCAAAGCCGAAGGCTTTGGGGATGGCTCGGCCGGTTTGAGCCTCGAAGATCTCAAGCTGACCTTTGAGAATAATCTCTATTATCCGGCGGTCGGGCAGGGGCTGTTTAACTGGGGGGTGACATGGAAAAAGAGTACGAAATACCGGGACCTGGACGCGGTCCGGCGGGAACTGGGATTCGAGCGCGGCAGCGTAGTGGCGGATATTGCCATCAAGGACTTCCGCAAGCTGGACCTTCGCGTTCCAACGGACAGCCCCGCCATTAGGATGCACTGTTATCCGCAAGGGGATGTTTTCAGCGTGAAGCTGGGAACCTACATGAAATGATAGACATTATGGAAAGGGACATGAAATGAGGTACGTTCAGAAGAACTTGGGTGACGGTTGCCTTACGCGTCGCGATGTGCTGGCGGGGGCCGCGGCCGTCGTTGCTTGTAGTGTGCCCGTAAGGGCATCCAAAGAAACGCCTCACGGCGTCACTACAAACCGCGCGGTCGGCAGAGTCGTCAAGAACGGACGCATCAAACAATCTATATGCGGCGGCTGTCTGCGGAAAGCCGGCTTGGACGCCGAGCAAACGGCGAAGCTCCTGGTCGAGATGGGCCTGGTAGGCAGAGACCTCGTGGGCCCGAGCGACTGGCCCACCCTCAAGAAACATGGTCTGGTCGCAACAATGGTGCCGGGCGCCGGCTCCATCAAGAAGGGCCTCAACGACAAATCGATGCACGCCAAGTTCCTCGAAGATTTCAAGACCAACATCAAAGCGGCGGCGGAATACAAGTGGCCCAACGTGATCTGTATGGCGGGCGACCGGGAAGGAATCGGCGACGAAGAGGGGATGGACAACTGCCAGACCATCCTGAAGGAAGCGGTCAAGATCGCCGAGGACCAGGGCGTGACTATCTGTATGGAGTTGCTCAACAGCAAGGTCAATCACGCCGGCTACATGTGCGACAAATCCGCCTGGGGCTTCGAGCTGTGCCGGCGCGTGAATTCGCCCCGTTTCAAGATGTTGTATGACATCTACCACATGCAGATCATGGAAGGCGATTTGATTGCCACGATCAAGAAGAACATTCAGTACATTGGCCACTTCCATACCGCGGGCGTGCCGGGCCGTCACGAGCTCGACGAGAACCAGGAGATCTACTATCCTGCCGTGGCCAGAGCGATTGCCGAGACGGGCTACCAGGGCTATGTGGCCCATGAGTACTCCCCCACGCGCGACCCGCTGCAATCGCTGGTTCAGGCCGTCAAGGCTTGTGATGTATGAGTGTGCCGTTGGAAGGAGCAAAACACGTGAAGACATCACCATACGAGCTGACCCGGCGCACCTTTGTACAGGGAATGGCTGGCCTGGCTTTCGCATCTTCGAGCTTGGCCGCTGGCAAGAGTGATAGACCGTCCACGCCATGGATCGCTGCGTGTCGCGACAACCTCTTGAAAGTGACGAAAAAGCCTGATTGCTGGTCGGCGATGAAGGAACTGGGAGTTGCAGGCGTCGAAGTCGAGGTAGATCCTGCTCTTACCTGTCCGTCTCTCTACGGTGCGGACAAGACATACAGCCTGGCCACCGCTTTGGGCCTTCGGGCCCTTAAGGACCGGCTCTCCAAAGAAGGGCTTGCTGTCACGTCGTTTCTTATGAGCAACCGGTTCGACGAGCGTCTTGACGAAGAACTGGACTGGACCAGAAAGCTGGTCAAGGCCGCCCAGGAGCTGGATGTGAAGGTTATTCGCATCGATGTTGTTTCTCGCCGAACCAAGGGCGAAGAATTCTTCTCCTTCGCCGTCAAGGTCTGCAAACAGCTCTGTGACATCGCGCAGGGCACTTCCGTTCGCTACGGAATCGAAAACCACGGCAGCACGACGAATGACCCGCAGTTTCTGCAGAGACTTTTCGATGCCGTGGACTCGCCGCACCTTGGGCTGACCCTCGATACGGCCAACTTCTACTGGTATGGGCATCCGCTCGACGAGTTGTACAAGAACTTTGAGCGATTTGCTCCGAAGGTCTTTCACACGCATTGCAAGAGTATTCGGTATCCCGAGGACAAGAAGAACGTCCGGCGGCCGATGGGCTGGGAATACGGCAAGTATGCGTGTCCCATCTACGAGGGGGACATCGATTTTCAGAAAGTCACAGCGATTTTGCGCAAGGCAAATTACCGTGGAGCCCTCTGCCTCGAAGATGAATCCCTCGGAAAATATCCCGAGGCTGAACAAACAGAGGTTATCAAGAGAGAGATTGCCTTGTTGAAAAAACTCGGCAGAATGGAGGCTTAATTATGCAGTTGAATCGCCGTCGTTTTGTTGAATTGGCCGGCGGGGCCGGCATGTTGTCCATCGTGTCCGGCTGCCGCTCGATGCCGGGCGGGTCACGGGCAAGCTCACGTCACTCGCGCGTCAGCGCCGAAGAGCTGGACAAAGCCGCCGAGAAGCCGGTCCTGCAGTTGGCCGGCCTCAACGCGCCGCTGGTGATACAGTCGATCGAGTTGCTGCAAAAAGGGCGAGACTGCTTTGTGCGCGTCCGAACCAAAGACGGCGCAGAAGGTGTTGCCGTCACGAATGGAAGGGAGCAGGTTCTGCACCCAATATTGAACAAGCTGGTTATCCCCTACTTCATCGGCAAAGACGCCCGCGATCTCGAAACGCACCTTTGGGAGGTGTACAGGTACCAGAGCAACTACAAGCTCCAGGGACTGGCGCTGTGGTGTCCCGTGGCCTGGGTGGAGCTCGCTCTGCTGGATATGATGGGCCGAGTGACGGGAAAGTCCATGGGCCAGTTGCTCGGCGGGGTGGTGCGTCAAGAGGTCCCATTCTACATAGCCAGCGGACGCCGGGATTCGACGCCGCAAGAGGAGGTGGAATACCTTGCCTCGCTGGTGGAAGAGACAGGGGCCAAAGCCGTGAAGTTCAGGGTCGGCGGGCGCATGAGCAGGAATGCCGACGCCATGCCAGGCAGGACCGAGAAGCTGATACCGCTGGCTCGAAAGACCTTGGGCGACGCCATCGACATCCATGCCGACTCGAATAGCTCGTACGACCCGCCGAAGGCCATCGAAGTCGGACGGATGCTGGAAGACATTGGCGCCGTCTATTTCGAGGAGCCATGCCCCTTCGACCATCTGGAGGATACAAAGAAGGTCGCCGATGTCCTGACGATACCGGTGGCGGGGGGCGAGCAGGAATACAGCGAGCGGCGGTTCCGCTGGATGATCTACAATCGGGGGGTGGACATCGTCCAGCCCGACCTTCACTACTACGGCGGCTTGATTCGTTCCACGCGTGTCGCGCGCATGGCCGCTCTGGCGGGGATGCCGACGACGGTTCATATTTCGGGCGGCTTCGGATTCGTTTACATGCTGCACTTCGCCTCCCTCACGCCCGATATCGGCCGGTATCAGGAATACAAGCAGAACATCGAGAAATACAACGGCTGGTTCGCTCGTCCTTTGGAGGTCAGGAACGGCGCGATGACGGTTCCTCAAGGGCCCGGCGTTGGAATCGTCGATATCGCCGAAGTGCTCAAAGGCGCCAGGCCATTTGCGTAAACCAAAGGCTTTGGCTTTCACGGGAGAGTAATATGGTTAAGAGACACTTATTGCCATGTTTGGGGCTGATCGTCTTGGTGATGGCGTTGGCCGGCTGTGGACCCGCTGCGTTTCAGGTGGAGCTGGTGCCGACCAGCCAGGAGCTCGAAGAGACCCAGATACAAAGGGACGAGGGTCTGTTCGTTCTCGACAAGATCGCCATCATCGACGTGGACGGCCTGATGGTGAACAGACAAAGACAGGGATTCATGCGATCGGGCGAGAATCCGGTGAGCCTGTTCATCGAGAAACTGGACAAGGCCGCCGCGGACCGGTCCGTCAAAGCGGTGGTCCTTCGTCTGGATTCTCCCGGCGGAACGGTCGCGGCCAGCGATATCATGTATCACAGCCTGCGCGAGTTCAAGCATAAGACGTCAAAGCCGGTTGTTGCTTGTGTGCTGAGCCTGGGGTGCAGCGGCGCGTACTACTTAGCGTGCGGCTGTGATGCCATCATGGCCCAGCCGAGCAGTGTCACCGGCAACATCGGGACGGTATTTCAGACGATCAGCGTCGCCGGGACAATGGAGAAAATAGGAGTCAAGGCGGTCACGATCAAGAGCGGAGAATTGAAAGACCTCGCGTCGCCCCTGCACGATCTGAGCGATGAGGAACGCCGGGTATTGGAAGGGATTATCGAGGACTTCTCGAATCAGTTTTTCGACGTCGTGCGGGAAGGCCGAAAAAACATGGGTGAACAGAAGCTGCGCGAAGTGGCCGATGGCCGAGTCTTCACCGCCGAACAGGCTTTGCAGGAAGGACTCATCGACAAGATCGGATACCTCGCAGATGGAATCGAATGGGCCAAGGAAGCGGCGGGCGTCCACAAGGCAAAAGTCGTCATCTATCATCGCCCGCTGGGCTACGTGCCGAATGCGTACGGCGTAGCGGCAAGCTCCGCGAGCGGCATCGGACCGCTGATCAACGTCGAATTGCCCGACTGGCTGAATTCGGGCGGCGCCCAATTCCTGTACCTCTGGCAGCCGGGGGTGCAGTAAGATAGTCAGACGGCCTTGGGGCCTCGCCTGTCCGATCCGGCGTAAAGAACAAGAGGGGCAGGAGAGGTGATTCAAGACTCGACAGGCGAGGTGTGAAATAACAACGGCATGTCAAATTCAAATCAGCGAGTTGGAGATAAGACGATGAGATTGCGGATTGTTTTGTGGCTTTCGGTCGTTGCCCTGGTTTCGATTAGTCTTTCGTGCCGAGTGCAACCCCAGATGACACCGAGCATCAAGCCGGCTTTGGGTGCTCTCAATGTCCAGTACAGTCAGAATACCCCCGCGATTCCCCAGTACGAGGTGTTTGAAATCGCTTTCAAGCACGAAGCCGACTACGCCAATCCCTTCTTCGATGTCACCATCGAGGTTGTCTTCACCTCCCCCTCAAAAGAACAGTCTCGCGTGGGCGGATTTCACTACGGTTCCTCCTCAGAGCCGACCATCGAGAAGAATAGCGTTGCGACTGCCAAAGGCCAAAGGCAGCAGGTCTCCTACCTCTTTGACAAGCAGGACCTGTGGAAGGCGCGCTTCGCGCCTTCGGAGCCTGGCCGATGGACATACGATTTTGTCTTCAGGAACGTGCAAGGACAAGAGTCGCGCGGCAAAGGAGCCTTCACCTGCATCAAAGGACGCAAGCCCAAACCGGGCTTTGTCCGTCTGCACGCAACGAATCGTTTCCGATTCGTGTTCGATGACGGAAGCCCTTATTTCCCCATTGGATTGCAGGACTGCTGGGGCGATAATTCGGGGACCGGCTCGGTGCTCGATCAATGTGCAATGGAAGGCCCGTTTCGCACGGACCTGAAAGATCCGCCGGCCCTGCCCGACGGGCCCATGTTTGTTCGCGGGCCGGCCGAAAATCCGCAAAACGCCGATCTCTATCTGCGATACTTCTCGCAATGCGGGTTCAATCTGTATCGCTTCAGCCAGCAGAACTGCTCCTACTCGCTCAACGATGATCTGGACCACTATCTCGTGCAGCAAGGGGTCATGACCGACGAGCTGCTCATCTGTGCGCGCAAGTATGGCTTCAGCATTTTCTATGGCATCTTCGGCTTTCAGAAAGCACTCAACGACGAGCCGAACGAGGCGAACATGTCGAAGGTCAAGAGATTCATCAAGTACAGTGTCGATCGCTGGGGAGCTTACGCGGACTTCTGGGAATTCCTCAACGAGCAGCACGCCGACAAACGCTGGTATGAAATCGTGATTCCCTATCTCAAGTCCATCGATCCATACAACCATCCCATCACCACAAGCTGGGAGAAGCCCGAGATCGACGGCATCGAGATTAGCGCTCCGCACTGGTATCAACGAGAAGACGAGCTGCAGTCGGATGCGGTCACCGCGAGCAGGGCGAGGAATTGGAAGAAATACGATAAGCCCGTCGTGGTGGGCGAGCAGGGCAACCGCATCGACCGCAAGAATCCTCCCGCTCCCGGCGTTGGCGGCGTGTGGGACGATCGTTCCGCCCTGCGGATGCGCATCCGAAACTGGACGGCACTTTTCAACGAGATAACATTCATCTTCTGGAATACCAGCTACGCCCGGGACGGCCACAACATGAACATTTGGCTGGGACCCAAAGAGCGCGAATACGTGCGAGCGATGCAGGACTTTGCATACAGGCTCGATAAAGATGTGCGGATGGTTCCCGTGGATGTATCGCAGCCCGAAAAAGTCCGCGCTTATGCTTTGGCTTCACCCGAAAGGGCGGGCGTTTATCTGCACCACTTTGCCAGCCACAGCGAGCCGGTGCGCGGCGTCCGAATCGGTCTCGATGTCCCCACGACGGCCAAGGGCTACTGGTACTGCCCCGAGAATGCGGCGATCCTCGGGGTAATAGACCTGGCGAAAAGGACAGACACAATTGACGTCCCGGCCTTCACGGTGGACATTGCGCTTTTGATCACGCCCGATGGACCGCCCGACATCGATGCTGACGGCAAAGCCAATCATCTCGACCCGGATGACGACAACGATGGCGTGCCCGATGTGGAGGATGCGTTTCCCCTCGACCCGGAGGAGTGGCAGGACAAGGACAATGACTGGATCGGCGACAATCTCGATGCCGATGACGACGGCGATGGTATCGGAGACGACCACAACGGCAATGGCATTGCGGACCACGAGGAGCTGGACTTCGATGGCGACGGAGTCGATAGAGCTAAGTCCGTCCCATGGGACGTCTTCCCGTTTAACCCGAAAGAATGGCAGGATACCGACGGTGACGGCATAGGCGACAACGCCGATACCGACGACGACAACGACGGATTCAGCGACCGCGAGGAAGCAAGGCGAGGGACGGACCCAAAGAACAAGTTGAGCTTCCCGATTGGCCGTTTGTAGTGTGCCCGTAAGGGCATTTTCGGAGATAACGCCTTATGGCGTCACTACGAACCGGGCTAAAGAACCGGATGCTTCAGGTGAAACGAGGTGGCGTCCTGATACGCTTTCGCCACGGCCAGCAGCTTCTCTTCGCCAAAAAGCCGGCCGATGAACGTAATGCTGCTTGGCGTCCCTTCCTTTCTTAATCCGTTGGGAAGAACAACAGCAGGGTGTCCCGTCAAGTTCGTCAGCAAAAGGTTCTGTCCCAGGGAGGGGCCCAGGTAAACGTCGATGCCGCTCAGCCGCTCGCGCATGGCCTCGATGACCAGCGTTCGCAGCCGGTTCGCCTGGACGTACTCGACCGCCGGCACCATTCGGGCTTCGCGAAACCGGTTGGGCCATGCGTTCTTGATTTGCCGGACCAGAAGGTCGTCCCGGTGGCTTCGTGTGAGCTCATCAAACGCCGCCGCCGCTTCGACACTGAGAATGAACCCCATCGCCTCGATAGGATAATCGGGTAGCTCAATCGGAACCAAATCGAAACCCAGTTTCCGTAGCGCGTCAAGTGTCGCTTCGTCGTTGGCCTTCCACTGTTCGTCCTTTCGTTCCTTCTCGAAATCGCTCTTGAGGTAGCCGACGTTGAGGCCCTTCAACTCTTGGGCCGCGTCCCAACTGAAAGGCAAATCCACGACGGTGGTGTCTTTGCCGCCGGGGCCGTAAATGGCGTCAAGGACAATCGCGCAATCTTCTACAGTGCGGCATATCGGGCCTATCTTGTCCATGCTCCAGCTCAGCGCCATCGCGCCGTATCGGCTGACGCGCCCGAACGTCGGCCGCAGACCCGTCACCCCGCAGACCGTGCAGGGCGAGACAATCGAGCCCAGCGTCTCTGTCCCTATCGAGAAGCCCACGAGACCCGCGGCGGTCGCGGCGGCCGGCCCTGCCGATGAGCCGCTGGAGCCTTCTTCCGGATTCCAGGGGTTCCGGGTCTTTCCGCCGAACCAGACCTCGCCCCAAGCCAGCGCGCCGAGGGTCAACTTTGCTACCAGCACAGCGCCTGCCTCCTGCAAACGCCTCACGACGGTCGCGTCAAGATCGATCACCTGGTCCTTGTAAGGCATCGCCCCCCAGGTGGTCTTGTACCCCTTGACGGCCAGAAGGTCTTTGGCGCCCCACGGAATTCCGTGCAGAGGCCCCCGGTAGCGGCCGGCCGCGATATCCTCGTCGGCTCGCCTTGCCTGCTCCCGCGCCAGCTCCTCGGTCAACGTGACGACGCACTGGAGCCGGGGGTCGTATCGTTTGAGCCTCGCCAGATACATGTTCGTAAGCTCGACGGAGCTGACTCGGCGCGACTTGATAAGCCCCGCCAGGTCGGTGACGGGCCAAAAGGCCACTTCCTCAAGGTCGGAAGGGACCTCCAGATTTTTGCTCAGGCTTATCCGCATCGGCCGGCGCTGCTTGTCGAATTCCATACCGGCCGGTACTGGATCGAATCGCAGCGCCGGCGCGACGCTGTTGTCCAAAGCCACCGTTCGCAGCTTCTGATAGATTTCGAGATACTTATTGATCCCCTCCAGCATCAAGTCCCGTTCGGCGTCCGTGAACTCCAGGCCGGCCAGTTGCTCGGCTTGCTGGAGCATTTCTTTGGTGATCTTTTGCGCCTGCTGCTCCTGGGCCTGAGCCCAGAGAGTCTCAGTGAGCAAAGTCGAGCTTAATCCGAGGCCGGAAAGACAAGCCGTAAAGGTCCGGCGTGACAGTTGCTTTCTTCCAGGGCGGCTTGTGGATTGCGAGACATTCGGCATAAGGGTCACCTTTCCTTTTGTTCCGAGATTATCGGTTGGCCTTCAGGCACCATCATGTTACACTCTCGGCATGAATAAGAATAGCACATGGTTCTTTTCCGTGTTCTTCGGAATTTTGCTGGCCTCGGCTGCCGAGGGGCAGGGGTGGACGCGTTTTCGAGGTCCGAACGGACAAGGCATAAGCGACGCCACGACGATCCCGATCAAATGGACGCAAAGCGACTTTAACTGGAAGGCAACCCTGCCGGGCGGCGGACATGGCTCGCCGGTCGTCTGGAAAGACAAGGTATTCCTGACCTGCGAGGATCCCAATTCCCCCGGCGGTATGCTCCTAACTCTTGGAGTCTCCGATGGCCATACCTTGTGGAGCAGGCGATACAAGCTCACCGACTATCGCCACCACAATGACAACTGCCTCGCCGTGTCCACGCCCGCCGTCGATGCACAGCGCGTTTACGTCCTCTGGCAGACCAGCAGCGAGGTAATTCTGGCAGCGCTGGATCACGATGGCCGGCCGGTATGGCAGCGCGATTTCCCGGGTATTTATTCCCGGTTCGGCCCCGGGACTTCGCCCGCGCTTTTGGGTGACATCGTCGTGTTCAGCCACGAGCACTGGGCAGAAGGGCCGGAGGGCGGCAAGCACCAGAGCTCATGGATCGCCCTGGACTGCAAGACCGGCCGGACGCGCTGGACGACCAGTCGCAACAGCGCGGAGATATCCTACTCGACGCCCTGTGTCTATGCCCCCGATGGCCGCGAGCCTCAGTTGATTTTCACAAGCTGGGCTCACGGCGTAACCGGCGTCGAGCCGCAAACGGGGCGAGTGACATGGGAAGCTCAGTCGGTCCTGCCTGCTCGCGTCGTCAGCTCCCCGGTCCTTGCGGACGACATGATCATCGGCACGTGCGGCAAAGGCGCCGCGGGCCTGCAATTATCCGCGGTCCGACCAGGCTCGGCGGACGATCCCGCCAGCGCCGGCCTGGTTTACAAGTGCATCGGCAAATCCGCCCCCTACGTCCCGACCCCCTTAGCCAAAGATGGCTTGCTTTTCACCTTCCACGACCAGGGCGATGTCTCGTGTCTGAACATCAAGGATGGGCAGGTGCTCTGGTCCCAGAAGCCCGGCGGCAAGTTCTACGGCTCGCCCGTCTGGGTCAACGGCCTGCTCTACTGCATCAACAGGGCAGGGGAGGTCCTGGTCATCAGGGCGGCTGCCACCTACGAGCTATTGGCCATCAATCCCCTGGGCGAGGCGAGCCAGGCTACACCCGCCGTCGCGGATGGCAAGATGTACCTTCGCACCTGGTCCGGCCTGATTTCCATCGGCGGCCCATCCCGCCCCGTCGCCGAACGCCGCCAGTGAAAGTAGCATGTCATTGCGAGGAGCGCAGCGACGCGGCAATCTTCTATTTCACATTTTTCTCGGGAAATCCATGCCAAACAGACCCGCGTGTGCTAAACTAAATGTCAAAGTTGCCGTAGCGAGCCAGTACAAAAAGAACGCAGGGCGTGTCCGGCAGTACTGACGGATCGCACACGCGGACTCTTTAATGAAACGGAGAATCAAGCAGCATGTCCCAACATAACGGATAGGGTAACCTCAATTTGACCCGAAAGAGTCCCCGGCAGAAGAAAATTCTGAGGCGATGCAAGATGGGGAATGTGTGTATTATGTTGATGGCACCTGCCTCTTGGGTGAAAGAGATTATTTCACATCCTAACACACCGGCATATATTCAGGCTGTCGCCCCTGTAATAGCGACTGTGGCGGGGTTCAACTACGTTAGGAAGAGAGCAGCAGAACGAAAGTTTGACTTGGTTATCAGGACATATAAATACTGCCTTGAAGCTTGCGATGTTCTAATGCATCTAAAGCAGGCTCCTGCTCTATTTGGAAACCGCGATAAGGTACAAGAATTCCAAGACATCAAGCGAGAAAACTGTGCTCACGTTGTTTCACAGTATGCTGAATCTTATTTGAATTCTTTGAGTGGGAACCAGGAGCTGTTTGATAATTTGTATGACTGCTACGCGGAAATGCGATTATTTTTCAAAGAAGCGAAGGAAGAAACCAAGCCTATCGAAGACTTGCTGTGGTCAAGAAACAGAATAGTAGAGCTGTTACAGACTCTAAAACAGAGTAGAGTACTGATAGAGAATCTGGCTGGCCAAAGGCAGGACGCGATCATAAGGATAATACGAGACGCAATGGTGCAGGTATGGGAAGACATAGAATTGGCTGATTGGCAGCAAGCTCTGAGCAGGTCGCTGCTTTAGGGGTCTCCGCGGACACCACAATCCACTGATTTACCCTGCTA
>DATKWR010000347.1:0-6435 GCA_035529475.1 Sedimentisphaerales bacterium
TTTTATCCAGAACAGGCAGGCGGTGGACACAAAGCTGCTCTTTGTCACGGTTACGATGCCGTTAGTCCTGCTTTTGATTATTACTTTCATAATGGGCTCAATTCTGGGGCTTATAATAGCCAGCCACGTGCAGCGGAAGCCTCGCAAGCCCGAAAAGTAATAGTAAGGACTTGTGACGGACCGGGGGAATAAAGTTTTATGATTATGCGACCATCAAGTATGATACCAAAGGTAATAAACTCTGGGTACGAAGATACAAATGACCGGGAACCCAAACAAAGTATGGGCTTTTCCGTAGCGGGAAGTAAGCTATGCACTTGTATTTGCGGACATACCAATTAGCCTTGCTGCTGTGGGTTTGGATCGCTTTGCTCGTTAGCGGCGGGTGCGCCGCTCCGACAAGGAATCCAGCGAAGGATGGGCCGCAACAAATCAGCGAAACGGACGGCAACCAGCCGATCAGGTCGGCGGAGCTTGACGAGTTGACCCGCGCCTTCGCCGATCGCTACGTCGGTCTGCTCTATTCCGTCTGCGATGCCCTGAAGAAGGATAATCCCGATCTGGTGCAGTGCCGCGAAGCGCAGGTGCTGATGGTGGACTGTGCCACGAACATTTACGACATCGCCAGCAATGCTGATGCATTCACCCGCATGCTCGACCTGGTGGTCGTTACTACGCTGGTTAGTCAAGTGTAGATCGACGACGACAGGGTTGTGGAGGTATTCGCGGGCCGCGAAGAGTTGCTGATCCGGGCTTTACACCACGGCCGAGTGGAGGCTTGGGCTCTGGCTGCCCAAGTGCTCAGGCCCGACCAGATCGACCTGCTGGACTACCTGCTCTGGGACTGGCGTCGGCACAACCCCGACATGGTGAGAGTATCGTTTGTCCGCTTCTCCAACTTCGCCATCGGGCGAGGCAAATCCGCCAACTCCGAGGTACTCGCTGCTGGGGGGTTCTACGCCAATGTCGGGCGGCAGGGCCAGGCGGTCGATGAGGCCCGCCTGCTCGCGGAGCGGATGTTCTACATGCTCAAGCGCGAACCCACTTTGTTACGATGGCAGGTGGATACGCTGAAGGAGGACATCTTCAACACCTTCGACGACCGCATGAAGCAGGCAGACGCAACGGTCGCCAATGTGAGGGCCGTTGTAAGCGATGCGAACGATCTCGTCACCTCTATAGGACCGACGAGCAATTCGCTCAACGAGATGCTGAAGACGGCGGACATCCTGTTCGCCCGGTTTGAGACATGGAACAGGTGGAGTATTGCCCAGGGGGCTCGACCGTTCGACATCCGCGAGTATATGGAGGGGCTGAAGGAACTGGCGGTAGCCGTGGTAAAGATGAATGATATGCTCAAGTCGTCGAACGAATTGCTCGGATCATCGGAATGGGACCGCCGGATTCAGCAGGTGAGCCAGTCAGCCGACGAGCGGATGAAGATGGCAGCCGAGCAGAGCCAACGGGTAATTCACGATGCCTTCTGGCGGGTCTATGTGGCGATCGGTATCCTGTTCGCGATGTTCATCCTCTGCCTGGTGGCGGTGTTCATGGTCATTCGTAAGCTCACGATCGTCGCGGGAAACGCGAGTGATGCGGGCAGAAAGGAGATGTCCAAATGATGCGGCTGCTCTTAATGGTTGCCATTTCTCTTGTTTGTGCCGTCATGATAGGCTGTTCTGCGCCGCCGGTTAGCGGCGGGCGAGACGCAAACCATGTCATCCATAAGGCCGACACCGCTCTCCCTGTTACCGAGGGTGACGCGAATGGCACGCCAGTCTCGTCTGACGCGCTTCCGTTATATGAGACCTTAGGTGGTCTCTCGGGGGAGATCACCAGCATCGGCGAGTCCACAACCACCAATGTCGTGGCCCGCATCGCAGCCAAGTTCCGGAGAATGTACCCGGACGTGACACTAAAAGTAACCGCCAGCCAGATAAGTATCGGCCCTGCGGCGCTCCTGGAGGGCCGGGCCAACATCGTGCCGATGAACCGTCCGCTCACGCCCGAGGAGGTCCAGAGTTTCACCAAGAAGTACGGATACCCTCCCACTGAGATCAAGGTAGCTGCCGATGCCTTGGCTATCTACGTCGAGAAGGGGAATCCGGTGCCCGGACTGACGCTTGGGCAACTGGATGGTATCTTCTCCCGGACACAACGCCGGGGCTTGAGTCCGATTGAGACTTGGGGACAGATTGGACTGACGGCAGAGTGGGCCGATCGCCGAATAACACTTTACGGGTACGGCCCCTATGATGGTGCCCACCAGATTTTTCAACAGCAGGTGCTGGATGGAGGCGCATTTCGGCTGTCACTGCAGGTTGAGGGGGGAGGGTCATCGATTGTACAAGGCGTTGCCGCGGATCCGGGAGCGATCGGATTTGCCAGCGTCTTCTTCGCATGCAAGCGAGTGCGGGTGGTCCCGCTGGCCGGGGCCGATGGGCGATTCTATGTGCCGACGGAAGGGAACGTCCGCAGCCATAGGTACCTGCTGAACCGGTTCCTTTACATCTGTGTGAACAAGCCCCCCGCGAAAACCGCTCGATGACCCGGCGGCGGAGTTCTTGCGATTTCTGCTCTCGCGAGAGGGGCAGCAAATCGTTGCCGCCGACGGCAACATCCCTCTCGATGCGGCGACAGTGGAACAAGGCAGGCGCACGCTGGCGGAGTGATTAGTCAAGATGAACCTCACACGTTCGGGGCCATAAAAGCCCCGTAACCATTGGTCTTTATGATATTAAACCTAAAGATGGTGAGTATAAATACGAAAACAGATCGAATGAGGTTGTTGCTCGTGTCAACACGCTTGCATTCAAGAAGACTGAAAAGGCCCCCAGAATGGGCATAAAAGTAGCCTCGGTCAGTAAGAGCGAACACTCTGAAAGTTTCTGGAACCATGTCAAGGGGGCGATAGCCGAACCAATTTCCTTGAGGGGAACCGGCGGGCTTTCCAGCAGAGGCACATCCAGGATAGTCATCACAGACTCAACGCTGCTCACTAGCTTCAGGTCGTCGCGAAGCCGCCCCAATTGGCTCAGTACCTTGTCCGAAAAAAGGTCTTCGTTCGGTGTAAATATTAGAGCAAGAAAGTCCTTACCCCCATATCTGGAGCTTATCTGACGGGCGTAATTGAAGTCCGGGTCATTCTCCAGAAGCAGCGTCTCCTCAGAAGCGTCCAGCCTGAAATATTTGATTCCGATCCCGAGAAAAACGTTTGCTAGCATGCAGACAATTACTGCGCGGGGATTTTTCAGAATCACCCCGTCGAAAAAAGATTATATCAACGAACGATATTTCATTATGATACCGGCCCTATTGAGCAAATTGTACATCACCGGGCCAGTGGTTTTTCCAATTGAGAAAGAAGGTCCTCGACGCTGCCCCGGCGAAGAATATCATCGAATTGCGACCGGTATGTCAGGAGAATGCTGATGCCTTCTATTTCCACATCATAGATTTTCCAGTATTCGTTCATCTTGCTCCTGCCGGCTTCGTCCATCTTGTGAAGCTTGTATAGTATCGCTGCTTCCTCGTCGTTGGATATCAGCACCATAGGCATCTGGATGGTGTCTTTTTGTTGCACTGCGGATTTAAATAAGACTTTTTCATTCTTAAAGAGTGTGGTTTTCTCCATATAAAAGCTCTTGAGACGTTCGGCGAACAGCTCCGTAAATCTCTTGTGTTGAGGAGCCGTTAATTTCGGCCAGTGTGTTCTGCCCAATGCCAGCTTTGCCATCAGTTCGGTATCAAAAATGGGGCTAATGATTTTGTCGATTATCTTGCCTTTAAGTTTCTGCTCAAGCTCTTTATTCTGGAGGACCGTGACAACGGCATTCCACTTGGCCTCCAACAGCTCGTTTGGGTCGTTCGGGTCCTTAACAAACGCGTCTCACCTGCTCCACCACAGTTCGTTTGGGTTGTTCGCATCCTTCACGCCGGAACCCGATTTGCCCTCAGACTGCTCGTTTGCGTCCTTCGGATACTTTTCATCCGCACCGACGTCATGCCCCAACACCAGCAGAAACAGAACCACACACCAAAGACTTGTTATGCCGGTTACAAACGTTTGTTTAAATGAGATTTCCATAAGCACCCCTCAATAACAATGATGATTCTTCTGACTGTCATTAATTAACAAACTCATCTTAAAATGCAAGTACTTTCTGTGCTTGCGCTGTACTTGCTCACAGTTTTCATCCCGACAATCCGGCAATCACCGGCAAAATCACTCCAACTCGATGGTAGCCGGAGGCTTGCTCGATATTCATACACAACACGATTTACATATTGATGAGCTAAGATATATTGTTGAACGACAGCGAATAGATTATAATCATTACCGTTCGCATTGCAGTCCTGGGTATATGATGCCATTGGCGTTCGCGGCGGGTTGCATTTGGGCAGACCATTTTAATACTAATGCAAAATAGAGGTGAAATGCCGATCCATGACAAAAGAAGCTGAACACGCAATCGACGTCGAGAAACTGACGAAACGCTACGGTGATCTACTGGCAGTCAACGACATATCGTTCACCGTCAGGAAAGGCGAAGTGTTCGCTTTCCTGGGTCCAAACGGCGCCGGTAAAACCACTACCGTTGAGATAATCGAGACAATCCGCACGCCAACGTCGGGAAAGGTAAGCCTTCTCGATATGGATGTCACAAAAAAAAAGCACAAAATCGTCCTCCGCATCGGCGTTCTCCCGCAGGGGTTCAACTCGTTTGACAGGATAACGGTCAGAGAGACCATCCAGTACTACTCGAGACTTTTCAGCTGCAGGAACACCGATATCGACGGGCTGATAGAACTCGCTAACCTCAAGGACAAGAGCAAAGAGCAGTTCAAGAACCTCTCTGGAGGCTTGAAGCAGCGCCTCGGAATTGTACTTGCGCTCGTGAACAATCCCGAGGTCGTGTTCCTCGACGAGCCGACAGCTGGGATTGATCCTCGCGCAAGACGTGAGGTGTGGGAAGTCCTGCTGGGCCTGAAGAAGAAAGGAAAGACGGTATTTCTCACCACGCACTACATGGAGGAAGCAGAGCTTCTTGCAGACACTGTCGCAATAATCTCCAAGGGAAGTATAGTTGCGATGGGCTCTCCCGGGGAGCTTATCGAAAGTAACGCAAATTATCTGGTCCTCACGCTGCAGTCTGTCGATGAAAAAGTCTTTGAAATCGTTCAGAAGATGGGCTTCGAGCCGGTCCATACCAACCACAAGAACATTAAGGTCCGGGTGGAGCACCAGGACGACGTTCGGAAAATACTGAATGCCATTAAGGAAACCGGGGCATCATTCCTCAGCTTGGACGTTCGTAAACCCAATCTTGAAGAGGTGTTCCTGAAGCTCACTGGTGCAGAACTCCGCGAAGACCTTGCCGAGGAGGTGGCCCAATGAGTCCACATGTTATCGGCGCAAATCTTATCGTGAGCATCAAGAGCTTCTACCGCGAGAAAACGGCGGTTTTCTTCAGGATTGCCTTCCCTGTAATCCTGATACTCGTGTTCGGCACGATTTTCATGAACCAGGACAATGTGCGTTTCGACTTTTATGTGCAGGACCTCGATCAGACTAATTCGTCAGCAGAGCTCGTCAAGACCCTCGATCTTAACGAAAAGTTCAAGATAACCAAGGTTGACCCGGCCATAAATGCCGCGCAGTATGCCAGGAAAAACAAGATAAACCTAATCGTGGTTATTCCCAAAGACTATGAAAGTTCTATCATGCAGAGGATGAAACACGAAGACCTCAACGCATCCGTTACCATCACATACATATACGACCCCAGCTCTACTTCGGTGGACACGAAGATGCAAATCCTGAACTCGGTTTTCGCCGAGATAAACCAGAGGATGTCCGGGAAGCCACCATTCATCACGCCAGCCGAGACATCGATACTTAGCAGAAACTATCGGTTCATAGATTTCTTCGTCCCCGGCATCATCGCGATGACAGTGATGACGGCGAGCCTGTTCGGCGCGGTAAACGTTAATGCAGAGCTTCGGCAGAAAGGCGTCATCAAAAAGCTGTCCACCACCCCCATCACCCGTACCGACTGGATACTGTCGAACGTTCTGTATCAGTTTCTGCTTTCGGTCATATCCACGATTTCGATACTATTAGTGAGCTACGGTGTGTTCGACGTTAGCCTTCAGATGAATTTCTGGCTCCCTGTGTTCGTTGT
This sequence comes from Sedimentisphaerales bacterium, assembly GCA_035529475.1. Classification (GTDB taxonomy): domain Bacteria; phylum Planctomycetota; class Phycisphaerae; order Sedimentisphaerales; family Anaerobacaceae. Next base: position 6,186 of record DATKWR010000347.1, read on the forward strand.
GCTTGAGGTCTTTGCGTTCGTCGGGATAGGGATGATACTTACCCGCGTTGCAAAAGAAGCGGAGAGCGCCGCCGCTGCGGCAAACGCCATAATGTTCCCGATGATGTTCCTCTCGGGGACATTCTTTCCTGTCGAGATGATGCCGGGGTTCCTGCAGAAGTTCTCTCGGATACTGCCTTTGTACTATGTGAACGAGGGGCTTCGGGCATCCATGATATTTATGGACAACATGATTGCGTTGCGTTGCTCT
>DATKWR010000348.1:0-6282 GCA_035529475.1 Sedimentisphaerales bacterium
TGACGCAGTCGAGGAAGTTTCGCTTGTGGTCCGTGCTCTGGTAGAGACGCTTCTCATCCGGCCCGATCACCGAGGTCAGCAGCGACGCCGGCTCGGCTTCCAGCTTGCCGCGGTTGACGTAGATCCATCCTTCGGTGCCCTCGAATCGCGTGCCGCCCCCGCCGGACTTGAGGAACATCTTGACGCCGTTGGCGTAGGTGTACTCGATCTCGGCTTTTATCGCCGTGGTGAAGAGGCCGGTCTTCGGGAACTCGCCTTTGCCGGAAATTTCCACCGGCCCGGTCGCGTCGGCCTGGTTGCCCCATTGGGCGATATCCAGATGGTGCGCGCCCCAGTTGGTCATTTGCCCGCCGGAGTACTCCAATAGGAATCGGAACTGATAGTGACATCGCTGCGTATGGTACGGCGCCCACTCGGCAGGCCCAAGCCACATATCGTAATCGAAGCCGTCCGGCACCGGCTCGGGCATCCAGGTCGGCTCGCACGTTCTGTTGTTGTTGGAGATGCCCACGCGCATCGTGTGCAGATAGCCGATGCGTCCGTTGACGACCAGCTCGCAGGCATTGTGAAACTCGGCGCCGGAACGCTGCTGAGAACCCGTTTGCAGGACGCGGCCGTAACGCTTGGCCTCATCGGCCAGCCGGCGGCCCTCGGCGATTGTCAGCGTAAGCGGCTTTTCGCAGTAAACATCCTTGCCCGAGCGCACAGCCGCGATGGCAACCGGCACGTGCCAATGGTCGGGCGTAGCGACCAGAATCGTGTCGATATCGGTCCGCGCCAGCACGTCGCGGAAATCCTTGCAGCACGCCTTGGCATCGAGGCCCGCCGCCTGGGCGGCCTTTTCGGCGTGGCTTGCATCGACATCGCATACGGCCACCACCTCGCAGTCGCTCTGGCCTTTGAAGCCCTTCATATCGCCTGTGCCCTGGCCGCCCATGCCGATGCAGCCCATCGTGATGCGGTTGCTCGGCGCATCGGCCCCGAAAACCGACGAAGGAACTATCGCCGGCAAAGCGATGGCGGCCGAAGTTGCGACCGAGCGCGCCATGAACTCTCTGCGGCTCAGATATCTTGTGTTCCTGCTGTTTCTGCTACTCATGTGAAGTCTTCCTTTCGTTACCGTTGAACCGAACTAATTCGCACTCGTATCACCAGCCTTAGCCCCAAGTTTACGCAGTAATGCTTCCAATTCAGGATAGGCCATAGCTCGTGCTATTTCTAAGGCATATCTTCCTGTGTCACTCTGAATATTCGGATCAGCACCTTTTGAGATAAGGAGCTCTACAAGATCAGGATAGCCAAAGTATACTGCCCAGTGCAACGGTGTATATCCTAACCAATCCTTCTCATTGATACCTTCACCTTGTGCTAACAATTGTTCGATTTGTTTTACGTCATGATCACGCACTGCCTGGTGCAACATCTTCACATAGCCTTCGGAAGTCTCATTGGGGTCGTATTCGAAGGCACCCAAGTCAGGTCTTACACCCACAAAGGGCATGCCAACGTCAATTCCCTTATCAATGGCAGCACTGCCAGGAGCAAGCCTAAGGAAATTGTTGTAAGGAATGCTGCCATCAGGATTACGCGGGGCAGACATCTGGCTGTCATCAAGACTGAGGAAGTCATCATCGGTCAACGCTATATTGAGCTCAGAATTCCAACTATTGTTTTGACTTCTTGCTTCTGTGTGAATTGCTTCAGAACGACGTCCGTCGTAGGACATGTTATTGATGAAAACACAATTTTTTCGCCCTTCGTCACTGAAATCCCTCCAATTGAAAGCATAATTCGTGCCATTGCCCCATGCAGAACAATTACGAAGAATAACACCGTCTGTATTGCCATTAAGATTGTAACCAATATAACTATGCCCCCATGTCACGCAGTTTACCAAAACATGCCTTCCCTCATCTGGACCAAGTTTATAGCCATTACCATTACCAAAAAAGAAAGGATGATTCCAAATATTTTCCCCGTTCTTCCATGCATAGCATCTTTCAAACCGTACCGCTTCGCCAGCCCGCCAACAATCATAGCCGTCGTCAGAGTTATTCCAAGATCTACTCCCGATGAAGACATTGCCTTTACCGACAAGATACGCGATAGAAAATCCATCGCATGTATCACCGTTGAATTCCACATCAAAGTTATGATAGGCGTCACAGTTAAGAATTGCGTTATACGCCGGACCGTTTCTAAGTAGTATACCTCCCCAACCATTGTGGCAAGCCGTCATTTGCTCCAAGATGTTGTGGTGTGCGGCAGGGCCAAACACCATAACACCATAATAGCTGTTGATAACAGACAGACCTTTGATATGCCAATAGGCACCCGATACGTACAGTGAATCACTCCCTACATCGGTAAAATCAAGGATAGGAACCTCTCCAGGGTATGCTCTAAGATAAATGGGATTTCCCTGCACACCTGATTTATGAAGACGAATAGATCGCTCACAATGATACGTTCCCCCACGAACAAATATTTTGTCACCTGGGCCGACCATTCCAAGTGCAGCCGTAATGTTTTTAAAGGGTTGATCAATGGTACCAGGATTGCTGTCTTTTCCATTGGGGGCAACAAAGTAAACACCACCATTGGCACATAACAGCTTTGCAGTCTCATTATACTCATTCACATATCTGCTAAAATTGTTCGTGAGCGAGTGGTTTGCTTGAAAGGAAGCCTTTTCTCGGTTCCAAGAATAAGCAGTATGGCCGCGATAATCAATGATAGAAAGATCAGCTCCTTTTGCAATAAGAAGCTCAACAATACTTTTATAGGGAGTTCTACCTGTTGTCTGTTTGATAGCCACATCCTGATTGCCTTTCGAGACCGCATAACGAACGGGCGTCCATCCGATATTGTCTTGGGCATCAATGTTCGCCCCGTTATCCAACAGAAGTTTAACGATCTCTATGAAAGGTTTTTCAATAACCATTTCGTTTGACCGCTGCATTGATCCAGAGGCATAATGCAGTGGTGTACGGCCAGCGTTATCTTTAATATCAACCGAAGCACTATGCTCAAGCAACATCACAACAATTTCTTGATTACCTCCTGCTGTTGCGTGATGTAACGGTGTGAGGCCAAATCTGTCTTGGGCGTTAATATCAGCCCCCTTATCCAGAAGGGCTTTTATCATATTCGGACTTCTGTTTCTACCTGGAAATCCTGCCCCCGCTGCTACATGAAGCGGCGTGCATCCATCTTCATCTCTCGCATCAACCAATGCTCCGTTATTAAGCAATAAAAGGACACTTTTATCATTTCCATTTATTACAGTCATATGCAGTATAGTCCTTGGCCCAATCCTTGGGTTAATATCCGCTCCCTGGGAGACTAATTCCCTAACTCGCTCTTCCTGGCCTTGCATAACAGCTGCTATGAGTTTTCTATTAAGTTCATCTACATCATTTACTGGCTGCGTAGCCTTCTGCGGTTCTTTGACGGGGCCTTGGGGCTGAGTGGTTTGGGCGGAAGAACAGGGTGAAATGGCAACAATCAGGACAAGCTCCACCACGATATGAATCCTTGATATATGTCTCATGGTCTTACCTCCAGTGAACGCGAGGCCAAAGCCATTGCGGTCGGCAGGCTGTGCAAAGGAAGTCATTTTGCACACCCTGCGCGCTGTGGACTTCCGCTTTCGTGGAAACGGCAATTCCAAGCGCAATTCCTGTGTCGCGGCAACAACCACGCAATCACGTAGCGCCAATCTAATCCAGGGTCTTGATTCTCAGGTTGCGGAAATCGACGCGGTCGCCGTGGCCGGCAAAACCGATCCGGCCGGACTCTCGCAGCAGGCCCGGATGGTCCTTGCCGTCTATCGTCTTGGGCGTGCTGGCCTTCTCGATGTCGGCATCGACAATCGTGACGCCGTTGAGCTTGATCGTGATTTGCTTGCCCTTCGCGGTGACTTCCTGGTAATTCCACTCGCCGACGGGTTTGAGGAAGCCACTCTTGGCGGGAACGACGCCGTAAATCGAGCCGTGATGCTGATAGTCCTTGAGCCATCCTCTGTATCGCGGCGACGCCTCGTCGAGGATTTGCAGCTCCATGCCCTGGTACGCCGCATGGCCGTTGAACGGCACGCGGATCGCCAGCCCGTTATTGGCACCGGGGGTCAGCCTGAACTCGAACCGCATGATAAAATTAGCATAGTCGTCGGCTGTGAACAGATCGCCTTTGCCGCCCTTCTTGGGGTCGATGACGATTGTGCCGTCCTCGACAAAATAGCTCTGCTTGTTGCCTTCCCAGCCGGTCAGGTCGGTCCCGTTGAACATCAGTTTGAAGCCGTCGGCTTTCTCCTGCTCGCTGAGCGTGTTGGTCCCGCTCTCGCGGGGGATCTCGCGGATATAGATGTTCCTGAAGTACAGGGTGTTGCCATGATTTTGAAGCTCGATCTGGCCCGTCGGATAGATCGGAATGCTCCTGTCCCAGTAGTTCTCCATCACGACGTTATCGACGACCAGCTCATCATTGAGAAGGACCGTCACCAGCTCGCCCATCATGAAGATGCGAAACGTGTTCCACTGCTCGACGGGCTTGTCCGCTTTCTTCTTGGGCGTGCTCGGATTCTCCTTCTTCTGGTTGTTGTACAGGCCGCCCGAACCGACGCCTGCGTTGGGCCTGTCGGTGTCCCAGATCTGGACCTGGGGCGAGCCCCGCAGATAGATCCCGCTGTCACCGTCTTTCAGGATATTCCAATCCACGAGCATCTCGAAATCGCCATAGTCTTTGGCCGTGCAGAGGCTGCGTCCCTTGCCGTCGAAGACCAGCGCGCCGTCCTGGACCTTCCAGTGCGCCCGCATATCCTCGTCCGCCTCATTCTGGAGTTTCTTGAGCTCCTCCGGCGTCAGGGCGGCCCTCTTGGACGGGTTGTCGTAGGGCCTTTTCAGCAGCCCTTTCCAGCCGGTCAGGTCCTTGCCGTTGAACAGAGCCTTGAACCCTTCGGGCGGCTGGTTCAGCTCGGCAGCCGTCGTTGCACTTGAATACGCAAGGCAGGCCAGCACCACAGCCACAAAAACGAGGGTCAACGATACCTTTGAACGGGACGTGAGCTTGAGTTTGTTCATGTTTTTCTCCTTCTTTCGGTTTCTCGATACTCGTCGGGTGGCAGGCTCAAAGGCGCACCCTTTGGGCATGGCCCACCCCCGAAAAGCCATCGTAGGGTCAACCCTGTGTGGTTGCCCGATTCATGGGACGGCCACATGGGGCCGCCCCTACAAGGGTGAAAGACGGGATTCGAACCCGCGACCCCCAGATCCACAATCTGGTGCTCTAACCAGCTGAGCTACTTCCACCACAATTCTTTTCCCCACCAAAACCGCAGATTTTAGCAGGCTCGGCCGTGCTTGTCAATGCTCCTGCCGGCCCCCAAAAATTACCCTCATAATTATTTTTTTTTATTGAACTGCGGCCGGACCTGCCGGTATAATGTCTTAAGTTAGGTATATTCTTTCGCCTCTCAAGAATATTTCCCCTAAAATAAGCGAGAGGCAAAATATATGGCCTTAACGGGCCAAAGGAGCACAGTAGTGAGTACAGGTACAGTAAAGTGGTTTAACGAGAAAAAGGGCTTTGGATTTATCACCCCCGACTCCGGCAGTGAGGACTTGTTCGTTCATCACTCCGAGGTCAAGACGACCGGCTATGCCAGTCTCGCCGAGGGGCAGAAGGTGGAGTTCACGATCGGACAGGGCAAGAAAGGACCCTGCGCGACCAACGTTAGCCCCTCCTAATCCAGGGTGATACGACGTAAAACCCAACGGGCCTCGTATAAAACGGGGCCCGTTTTATTTTGGGCAAAGACGAAGATTTCACGAAGCTCGTCGGCGGCTGATTTGCTGCGGATCAACAATCTGCCTGGCCGGCACGCCGGCGCGGGCGACAACCAGCTCGGCCCAGCGCGTATTGCCAAGCCCCGTTCGATGGTCGTCGCTGGAGACCTGAAACGTCACCCCCTCGGCGGCGAACAGCTTGACCAGCTCCACGTACTGCGCCGTCAACTCGCGCGGGGCGATGGATGACTTGTGAAACCAGTAGATCATGTCGTTCATCACGTCGAAGACCTTCTTCTTCTCGGCCATCTTTGCCGCCAACTCGCGCAGCAGGTGCGGCGGATAATCCACCGGAAAAGCCGCCGGGCGCGTATTGCCCGTGTTGAAGGGATGCGCAATCACGTCAAGGTATTCCACGTCGCACAGCCCCAGGTAGGTCCGCACGACGTTTTCGACGTACGTCTGCTTATCGCTCGGCGTATTGCGGAGCGTGCCG
>DATKWR010000349.1:0-6404 GCA_035529475.1 Sedimentisphaerales bacterium
CAGACTCCGTTAGTGTTCGACTTTCACTGGGCGGATAACATACAGAGTCTCGATAATATTATCGAATTCGCAATAAACGGCGACAGTGCTCCCAACCGCCGGTTCAATTACAGATTCCAGAGAGAGGATTGACTCCCCCCCCCGACTTCAGTCAATAGAAAAATGAACAACTTCACTCTTTTTCACTGATTTTAATTTATTCAAACTGACCGATTTTATGCCGCGAGGAGTTTTTCCAGGCATCAAATAACTGGTTTCTCATGACTATACTTGATGATATCTTTAACATTTTCCTGCCAAACTATCCGACGTATTCTGTCTTTGAGTTTGCTAATCGGTTCAAGTCGCAGCACTTTTTTGTTCTTGTTTTGGCCTTGTGCACGACAGGCTTTAATCCCTGCGTGGGTCAGGCATCTATCTAATACAGGAGTCTATCGAGCCCTTGTTTCAGCAGATTGTTGGGTTCTGTTTGTAAGTATGTTTGTAAGCGAGCAGCTCTTTTTTTGGAATAGTCCATTGAATACGATTCTCGCCCGATATTTTTTTGTAAATTGCAATATTCAGCTTAAAAATGACATTTATTCAGACTCGATTTAGGCAAAATCAACATTTGTAGTGACAAAACGGTGACATGTTGTCACGCCAAAATCGCGATGTTTTCCAGTTCCTGAAGAAGGCGAATTTTCGAAGAATTTTGACGTTTTCCAACTCTTGAGAAGGGTGCCTTTTGTGTGATTGATGGGCTGGTGGAACTGCTTCGAAAAGCACTCGATACAAAACTATTGTATGCCAGCGCATGACAGAATATTGCGACACTCTTCAATCGAAGGAGAAGAGAAACCGGGCATAAAAAGCATGCCTGAATGAGAGAGCTATATTATGTCTATTCGACCTGCAATAACCTCGCCTGTTCGTCTCCACTTCTGCGTATCGGCGCTACTCGAAGTTCGTGACATCTCGATCGCGCAGTGCGGTTTTCATTACTTGCGTGCATTGCTCCATATCTTCTTGATCGTCTCTTCCTGTGAGTATCCGATGGGACAATTCGGACTTCTGGTGTTGGCCCGATAGCTGCCAAGCGTCTCGTTCGGACATGATATCATCCGGCTCACCGGCATTTGCAGGTGGCCGTTGGGATCGGTTTCCTTGATCCAGTTGTAGGCATATTCGAACCATTGGTTTCGGTATTCCTCGTCCTGGAGAGATAGCCATGAAATCTCATCCCATCCCCATACGAAAATAGATCTGGTATCTGCGACATTCGGAGATCTGCTTCTGCCGTAATTGTCGAATTCGACGAGGTACGGCAGGCTCCGGCACTTCCAGCCGCTGGGTGAGATGCACCCCTTGCTCTTCTGGAATATCGCATCGAGGTGGCCCACTTCCAGCACCGCTTCGTAGGGCTTTTCGGGCACTTCCTTTATGCGCTGCGGAAACGAGTTGAAATCCAGAAGGCTCACGCCGTCGACGATCATGCCCCACGTCGGCACGTGCGCATCCAGCAGCACCATGTGACGGCGGGCGTGGGTCTTTGCATAAGCGCGTATCCTCGCCAGCAGGCCCGACCATTCCTTCAAGTCCGGGTCGGCCATACCGATGAGTCGCACCTGCCCTAGGTGAAGGGCCTCACAGCCGAGATTGATGTACGAGCCTGCAAGATAGTAGAACCACAATTGTGTTTCGAGCCTCGTGACATCGGGCACGCTGCTGCGGCCCCAATGGTTGACCAGCTTGCCGTCCCTGTTGAGCATGGCGTCGTATGAGAACGTCCTGTCCTCGGCGGGCAGGCCAAACTCCGTGAACACCCAGGAAGGGATCTTTACGCTGTCCACACTTCTGCTGATCGTTTCGAACAGGCATCCCTGGAAGATAACGTCCGGGTCAAACGCATGGACCCTGTCGATCAACGTCTTTGCATCCGCCCAGAAGCTGGGATCGTTCAGGCGGTCTTCTCCATTCCAGCGATAAATTGCACGGCCGATGAACTTGGCTCCTATATTCCGGATCAGGCGGATGTCATCTTCCCTGTACAGGTATTCCCGGCCGCCCTCGGCCTTTCCCGTAACGAGAAAATACGCCATTGTCACGGAACGGTCCAGGTAGTTCTCCAACACCTCCCGCGAGATAGTCCCGTCAAATTGATAATCGCTGGAGCGCACTGCGGAGGACGTTTGGGCGGTATCTGCCGGCCGTGAGCCCGGTTCGGTCCGTACAGTCAGATCCGCTTCCAGGCGGACGGCGTCTTGCGGCTCGATCGACAGGGTTGTCGTTTTCTCGCCATAGCGTACGTTGCAGCGACCTCCTCTGCGGCTGCGGATTTCCGCCGCCTGGAGCGTTCCATCCTGCCACTGGATATCGACCTCGAATCCGCCGCGGGCCCGCAGACCCGTGACAGACCCATCGTTCCATCCGGCCGGCAGCGCCGGCAGCAGGCTTATCTCGCCGGCATGACTCTGGAGCAGCGCCTCCGCCACGCCCGCTGTGAGACCAAAACTGGCATCGGACTGGTTGGAGCCACGGTTGTGCAGATTGGAGGCCAGCGAGTTTCGGATGAAACCTCGCATGAATTCAGCCACCTTGTCACCCCGCTCAAGGCGAGCCCACACGGAAATGTGCCAGACGGAGACCCATCCGCCGCGTGCTTGCCGCGTTTCCATCCACTTCCCGATGGCATCCGCCAGTTGCCGGTCGCGGCGCAAACGAATGGAACTGCCCGGGAAGAAGGTGAAGTTGGGCGAGCAGTTGTGTCCCTGGTCGCCCGGGGTCCAGTCTTCGATCCATTCCTGCAAGTAGCCCCGGCGATTGATCCGGTACGGCGGCAGTCGAGTCAGGGCGACTTCCAGTTCGCCGCGAAGCTCTTCGTCGACGCCCAGGATTCGGCTCGCCTCGATGCAATGCGGGAACAACTCACGCAGAATCGCGATGTCCATGGTCGGCGCCGGCGAAAGAAAGGCCAATTGCCCGTTGCCGTCCAGGTACCCGTGCTCCGGGGACATCGAGAATGGAGTCACCAGCCAATGCTGAGTGGGATGCTCCACCAGCAAATCCAGAAAGAACCGGGCGGACTCCTTCATGATGGGATAGTACTCCGCGAGAAATTCCCGATCGCCCGTGAACGCGTAGTGCTCCCACAGGTGCAGCGTCAGCCAGGCGCCTCCCATCGGCCACATCCCGTATCTGGCGGCATCCACGGGAGCGGTCCCGCGCCACAGGTCGATGTTGTGATGCGTCACCCAGCCGTCGCAGCCATAGTACACGCTGGCCGTCTTGGCGCCGGTGACCGCGATGTCCTTGAGCATATCGAACAGGGGCTGGTGACACTCCGACAGATTGCAGACCTCGGCCGGCCAGTAGTTCATCTCGGTATTGATGTTGATTGTGTACTTGCTGCCCCAGTTCGGAACAACGTTTTCGTTCCAGATTCCCTGGAGATTGGCCGGCTGACCGCCCGCGCGGCTGCTGGAGGCGAGAATATAGCGGCCGAACTGGAAGCACAGGGCTTCGAAGTTGGTGTCGTCGGTGCCTGCCCGCAGCGCTTGGAGGCGCTCGTCGATGGGCTTGTCATTCATCGAGCGGTCACCTACGGTCAGATGCACGCGGCCCATCAGGGCGTTAAAGTCTGCTTCGTGCCGCCGACGCAACGTCGCGTAGTCCTTGTCGGCCACACCGGCGAGAGTTTTTTCGCAGATGGCTGCCGGGTCGCCGCTGATGTCCTTGTAGTTGACGAAACTGGTTCCGGCGGTAACGACAAACGTCACGGCGTCGGCTTGACGGATGCGAACCTTGTCACCGACCGCCTCGGATCGACCGCCTTCGGCGAGCGCTTTCAGCACCGTTTGAAACCGGATCCCCTTGCCTTCGACCGGAGCGATCAGCCAGCTCTCAGGTTTCATCGGGCCTTTCCAGCACCCGTCCATTACCAACCTGCCGGGCGTGGCCGTGACACGGTCGCAGTAAGGGCTCTTGAACTGTGCCTGAACAGAGACGCCGCCCGGCTTGTCGGCGGTAACCCGCACCACCATCACGCGGTCCGGGTAGGAGATGAAAACCTCGCGAGTCAGGACTACGTCGCCGGCGAGATAGCGGACGCTGGTCACGCCGGTTTCCATATCCAGCTCCCGGCGGTAATCCTCGACGGCGTCCACTCCGTCGAAGGACAGCAGCAAATCGCCCAGCGGCTGATACGCCTGCTGCCCCGCAGGAATGCCGTAAAAGTGTTCGTCGGCCATCTTTTCCGCTTCCTGAAACTTCCCGGCGAAAACCAGATCGCGAATAAGAGGGAAATATTTTCCCGCGTTGGGATCGTCATAGTCGTGCGGCCGGCCGGACCAGAAGCTCGACTCGTTCAGCGCGATGCGCTCCTGCTGAGTGCCGCCGAAGACCATTGCAGCCATGATGCCGTTGCCGATCGGCATGGCGTCCAGCCACTCAACGGCCGGCTGACGATACCACAGCACCATGTCCCCCAGTCGCCGGACGAGGGATAAAGTCTCGCCAGTTGATGCGGCTGCCGGCTGCGAATCGGCTGCCGGCTCAGACTTGAGTCCCACGCTGTTGACCGTGATGACGGCGTAAGTGTGCTCCTGTCCGGCCTTAGCTTCGGTGTCAACGTAACGCATCTCCGGCATGGGTTGGGCCGGCGTATCGTGATACGTCATCGACTGGAACAACGGACGTCCGAATTTGCCCTCCGGCGTCCGGGGCACCTGGGCCAGTTCCTGCCCGTCTCGCAGCACAAGAAAGCAGCGGATACCGCTCTCGAAATCCGCGTCGGCGCTCCAGGCGATTTCCGCTGCCCGATCTGCCATGCGCTTGACCTTCACATCGTACGGTGCCGGCGGGGGCGTCGTGTCGCTCGCGGCGCCGGTTCTGACGTACTCCATCCAGACCCTTGCCACGGCTTCGTTCGGCAGCCAGACTGCTTTGCCCGGATCGCCCTGGTAGGAAGCCGCCGGGACGGCCCTATCGCCCAGCAACGGTGCCAGCCAAGCCCGGCTCATGTCCACCGGCTTGAGGACCTGATCCCCGCTGCCCTTGTCCGGCAGCCGCATCGCCAGGCAGGCATCAAAGAACGGGATCGCCAGGTAGCGGCAATCGCCGCATTCGTGGCCGGTGCGCGGATCCGGGGCGAAGCCGATCGGCGCGCCGGCGGCGCGGTATTCCTGGAAGGTGGCCAGCGGGCCGGTCCAGGTAATATTCGGTTTTTCCTTCACGCCGGGATTGCTCATAGAGGGGATTTCGTAGACGGCCGCGGGCACGTCGGGCTCAGGAAACTCCGGCCTGCTGCGGAACATGGCCGCCGTGCCGGAACGCATCCATATCACAGCGACTCGCTCGGGATGAAGGGTGCTCATGACATCCGCCCAGATACCTCCGCCGGAGTGTCCCCAGAGAGCCCAGGGGACCGTCGCGACCTCGGGCCGGCCGGACTTGCCGGCGAATTCGTCGAGCGCTTTGAGAAAGACCTTCTCGGAGCCGTGACGCGGGTCGAACCAAACCTCAGAGCCTCCCGGCGACAGATCGACCTTCTCGTTCAGTACATGATAGGAGGAGCTGAACAGTGCGCAGTCCCACTTCTTCGCCAGGGCCTGCCAGTGCAGATCATAGGCGGCGGTGGATCCCTCGATGGAAGCCGTTGTTCCGGCCCCGTGCTGGTGTACGATGATCCCGCGCAAACGCTGGGCGCCGTCGGGAATCCAGAGAGTGTACGTCACGGGAGTGGGCAATTCGCCCGGGACGGTCGAGCCTGGATAGTCGACCTTCAGGTACCGTCCGCCGCCGTATGTCGTCCCGGCAGCGCCGAATATGCAAATGATCAAGGATGTCCAGATGGTGAGTTTCGTTCGCGCTGCGAATCGCCAACGCACCCACTTCGCCGTCGACTGTGTCCACATACTCATGACTCTATCTCCACTAAATCGTAACACAATTCTCCAATCCTTACGAAGGGAACATGGTAACTCTTAATTCATTTCATAAACTCGTGACCCAAAAGCTTCTGCTTTGAATTGCTTCCTTGATAGGAATATACTCTGAACTCAGGACTCTTTTAATTTGTCAGTCGATCAATTCAAGCGCTCCGGCGTCTCTCTTGCCTTTGGGCTTGCTTCCCGCGAAATCGCGCAGGAACGGTCCGTCAAACTGCCAGGCATACAGCTCTTTGATATCGGTCTTCGCGTCTTTAAGAGTTCCGAGCGATATCCGGATAAATTCAACAGTTCCTTTTAAGTACTTACCATTTGAAGTTCCGCAGACAAAAAGATCACTGTCATTGTTTATGGAGGCGCTGCCGATTCCGGACCCGGAAGAATCTCTCTTGCCGTCAATATAAATAGTAAGCTCTTTAGCCGAGCGGTCGGCCTCAGCTATCACGTGATGCCACTTCCCGTCATTAATCTTTTTTC
>DATKWR010000350.1:0-4097 GCA_035529475.1 Sedimentisphaerales bacterium
CTCGCCATACCGCTGGTGTGGAGGCAAAGAAGTCTTGGCCACAACCAGTAGATCCACGTCTGAATCTTCCGTGGCCTTGCCGCAAGCATAAGAACCAAACAGCACAATCTTCTCAGGCTGAAGGCTGCGCTCGATCCGCTGGGCCGACTGTTCTATCTGGGCCATTGTCACCATCGTCGAACGCTTCCTCTGACGGTCGATGCCTCCTCGCACCGTCATTCCTGCGAAAGCAGGAATCCAGTCTTTCTCACTGACGCTCCAAATATACAAAAAATCACCGTCACAGAGCAAGAATTAAACCGGGTAGTGTCAAGCCCAATTGCATAGGTAGTCTTTTGGCACTTCATCAAGGCTGGAAAATACATCTTTTTTAGGAAATGCTGCTTTGGCTAAAGATGAACAACCGTCATCTCGTGTTAGTAAGCAGTCTGCTCTGCTCAACAGCAAGACGTAGGTTATATCTTGGAGGTCGTGCTCAATAGAGATTGGGCCTGAGGCATCCCCAGTGTGCCGCAGGAAAGTCCGCTCAAAAGAAAGAATGAGAATCAAACGTAAGAAATGCCAGCTCACCCATTCATCCGATAAACAAAACTCATCAGGGCGACCTGTCATTCCCTGAAACCATCTTTCTGAGACGTAGTGCATGTCATAAGAGTCAACAAATTCAGCCCATTTTACAATGCGTTCGGGACGGCCCGCCTTACTACTGTCACATTTCCTCATCTCCGTCCGAAGTATAGGCTGTTCCGAAGCCAATTTTCGGTTGAAACCATCTGCCAAATCCATAATCCTCTGTGCTATTTCCAGTTCGTCTCTATATGCGGTGTCAATCTCCGCTTGATTGTACGGTCTGCTGTTTTGTTGAAATGTTTGCCTCACCGCAGAAATTGTCTGCATATCCACGAGCGGGCCATATGGAGATAAGCTTTCACCTTCCTCTCGTATTATCTTGTTGCGCCTTGGACAAATACACCCTCCAGCTAAGATTACATCTCTAAAACGATCCAGTAATTCTTTCTGCTTCCAATCTGCGGAGGCACACTCATAGTATAGGTCATCAGGCAGAATCAAGAAGTGGCTCCTTGCGAAATCACAGAGAGACTGGATACCTGTACCCTGAAAGAGATCCTTGTCGATAACTAATTGCTTTGGCAGCGAGTTCAAGTCTTGTCCAGGCTTTCCACGACCGTCTGTCGCATCAGGTCGGCGTTGGCGTCCTGGTTGGTGAAGAGTCTGAACTGGGCCATGGCCTGGTTGACGAACATGGCGACGCCGTCGATGGTTTTGGCCTTCAGCTTTTTAGCTTCTTTGAGCAGCAGGGTCTCGGCGGGGTTATATACGGTATCGAAGACCGCCATCGTCTTTTTCAGAATCTCCGCCGGGATGGGCATTGCCTCGACGTTCGGGTGCATCCCGATGCTGGTGCAATTGATCAGCAGCTTGGCATCGACATTTCGCACCTCGTCCAGCGGCGCGAACGCGCAGCCGAACTCGGCCGCCAGCTTCTCGGCCCGTTCGAGCGTGCGATTGTAGATCGTGATAGTCGCGCCGGCGTCGCTGAGCCCGGCTACGAGCGCCCTGGCGACGCCGCCGGCCCCGACAATAGCGACCGGCAGGCCGCTGAACTTGGTCTTGCCGAGCTTCATCCCCGCTGTGATTGCATCCAGCGCGCCGGCGTAATCGGTGTTCGAGGCGATCAACTTGCCGTCAGGCCCGACGAGCAGCGTATTGGCGGCCCCGATCTTGGCTGCCAACGGCTCGACGACCCCTCGCCGGGCCCGCACGTAGTCGAGAGCGTTTTCCTTGTGCGGGATCGTCACGCTAAAGCCGCCGAAGTTCAGCCACTTTCGCAAGAGGGCCTGATTGACGAAGGAGTCAAACCCCCACTGCCCCCCTTCCACTAACAAGGGCAGGTAGAGGCAATTCAAGCCCTTCTCCCCGAAGCACACATTATGAATCGCGGGGCTGAGCGAGTGACCGACCGGATCGGCAATCACGCCGAAAAGGTGCGTATCGGCCTGTATGGCGTCGTGGCGGTACAATGTCTTGAGCTGCCGGATGGTCAACTGGCCCGGCGCGGTGGCGTTCTGCTCATCGACGCTCGCGAACGTGACGAAGCCGCCCAACTTCTTGACGAGGATTCGGCTGATCAGCCCCGCCTCGCCCATGCAAAAGACGATACGCTCGGCGCTGGTCTGATGGAGCAAATCGAGGGCGTCGAGACAATCGTTGATATGATTGGCGACGTAGATGAGCTTGGGGATCGCCCCGGGACAGGCGTTCGCGATGGTGCGAAACAGCTTGCCGATGTTGTCGAACTTGCCCTCAAAGTTGTGGGCGGACAAGATCAGCCGGCCTTTTCGGCTTTGCGAGAGGGCCAGCCTGATCCGCTCCTGGCTCTCGACGGTGCGGAAATTATCATACTCGATGTCGATAAATTCCGCGCCGGCCCTCAGCGCCGCGGCCAGCACATCGACGCGGAGCCGGGCCGGATAGTCCAGCGCCCCGCCCTGCTGCTTATCGCGGCAGGTCACAATCAGGGGCAGCGGCTTGCCGCCGGCGTTTTTTATCTCGGCAACCAGCGTCCTGACCAGCTCGACGCTGAGACCTTCGAGATAATCCACTCTCAACTCGAGCAGGTCCGCCCCGGCCGCTTGTGCCGCCTTGACCTGCTCCTGCGCCTGGTCCGGGTTCCTCCCTGCTATCGGTACGGCTACTTTCGTCTCCATAGCCCGAAATATATAGCACCCGCCCAGCGCCAAGGCAAGAGCAAAAAAACACAGCGGAACTTCGTGACAAACCAACTCAAGCGTGCTAAGCTGACTGTTACGAGTGCCGAACGAGATAATCTGGAGACGTCTTTTTGGGAGAACTCGATGCGGGATACGAAAGGGTGTCAATGAAGGACAACGTACGCCATCTATCCGAGGCCGGCTGCAACGGCAATTGCACGGGTACAGGCTGAGAGATTCGCAATGGGATTTTGGAAAAGGTTAGCGCGATTTGGTGTCGCTCTTGGTAATGACCAGGGCTTTGAATATGAAGCCGGGGGAAAGGCCATCTCGTGTCCTCGGTGCGGCAATACAAGATTTCGCAAGAGCAAAGCACAACTGAATACGAAGGAGATGACTCTGTGGGGTCTGGATTTTCTTGATAGATCGGCGCGGACTCTTCACTGCAAGCAGTGCGGCTACATTCGGTGGTTTGGAAAGCCGCTGCGAAACCGAATCCTGTCAAGGGCTGATCCGTGAGGTGCTTACCTGTCGAAAAGTGCCGTTGCGGTGCTATCTGAAGGGGCATGGAGCTTATGGCGAAGCATGAACCTTGTGAATATAGAATCGGCGACGAACCGATTCAATGCGACCACTGCAAGCACACGAAATTCGTCAGAGGCTCGGCCATGCTCAATACGGCCGGGATGACATTTTTCGGCCTGGATTGGGCCAACCGAACCGCCACAACGCTGATGTGCGACCGTTGCGGCTTAATCCATTGGTTTGGCAGGCCGCCGGTTCCGCACTCTGCCGCAGTATGAAGTCCGCGTTTTACCCCCGCCACCAGCTCCGCCTTGACCTGCTCATGCGTCTGGTCCGGGTTCCTCCCCGCTACCGGTACAGCCACTTTCGTCTCCATAGCCCGAAATTTATGGCACCCGCCAAAACCCAAAGCAAAAGCAAAAACACTGTGCCCCCTCCGAGCACTGCCTCCTGCCTTCGTGCGTGCGTTAGTTCTTGTGTTTGGGGGGACATGGTGGTAGTATGGTGGGCTGTGCGGGGGATTCGGTTTTTATCTTTGACTGGAGAAGAATGATTATGGTGATAGGCAGGTCTTTTCGGCTTTGCATGGTGCTGGTTGTGGTGTTTTTGGCGGGGGTGGCGGTTGCGGTCGATGAGCAGCGGCTGGGGTTGTCGGCGTTTCATATTTATCGCGGGGAGAGCCATGCGCATACGGTGTATACGTATTCGCACGGGAACCACCGGGGCGAGGACGGAGTGCTGAAGGCGGACTGGGACCGCGAGAATTACAGCAATTACCAGGGGCCGCCGGAGAAGTACTTCGATCAGGCCAAGGCGAAGGGGTTCGACTTTTTTGTGGTG
>DATKWR010000351.1:0-7546 GCA_035529475.1 Sedimentisphaerales bacterium
GGCCGGCTGATCTTGCCTCCAGGCTCCTTGCCCGTTCTTTGTTCGGCCGGCGGCAACTGATCGTTGGGCATCTGCCGCCACGTCAGCACCCAGTCGGGATTCTTGAACGTGTAGGTCACGTCCATCAGCACGGCGCTGTCCCAGAGGCCCTTGGTCGGCGGCGTGCCGGTTGCTTCAACCGTCACCGGTCCCGTGCCGTCGGCCCCCATCCACCACATGGCGCAGCTCATCACGTGAGCGCCGCGGTCGCGGATTTGCCCGCCGCCGGACTCCAACAGCCAGCGGAACGTGCCATGACAATATTTCTTGTTATACGGTCTCCAGCGCAGCGGCCCCAGCCACATATCCCAGTCCAGCTCGGCCGGCGGATCGCTGTCGGGGACGGGATTGTTGTCCTCGGGGCTTGGATAGTGGAAGCAGTCCACCCGGCTGATATGGCCGACGTTGCCGTTGACCAGGTAGCGGTGCGCCAGATAGGCTTCGGGCTGTGAGCGGCCCTGCGAGCCAATCTGGACTGAGACCTTGCTCTTCTGAACCGCTGCGACCATGGCTTTACCTTCCTCAATGGTGCAGCAGGCCGGTTTTTCGCAGTAGATGTGCTTGCCGCACTCGGCCGCATGAACGACCTGGACACCGTGCCAGTGGTCGGGCGTGCCGATCACGACGGCGTCGATGTCCTTGCGTTCGAGAACATAACGATAGTCGTGGTAAGGCTCGACTCCCGCGCCGGCCTGCTCGAGCGCCTTGGCCAGCCTGCTGCGGTCAATGTCGCAGACCGCGACGATCTTGGTAAGACCCTCTTCCTGAAATCCTTTGACCTCGCGCATCAGCCCGCCGCCCCTTCCTCCGACGCCGATGTGTGCGGTGGTGATCCGTTCGTTTGCTCCGGCTCTGCCTCGCGCCGCCAGGACGCCGGAAGGTATCAGATAGGGTACGCTTGCCACCGCTGTGCCGGCGGCGGCCAGGAATTGACGTCTATTGAGTTGATCTGATTGTTTCATCGTTCTATTGCCTTTCTGCTTGGATTCGGTACGCTCTCGAATGTGTTGCTAAAGCGGCTTGAGATCCGTCTTCTTTTTTGGGACCAGCTTCTGGCACGGATATCCCGCCACTTCCTGCCCGCGTTTGCGCAGCGACTGTGCCATGTTGGCTTTGAAGTCCTCGGGTGCCGCCTCGAAGCCGGCCTGCAGGGCTGCTGTGGCGCCTTTGGCGGGAATGCGTTCGAGCGCCATGCGTGCGTCCTCGCGCAGCTCACTGTTTTTCAGCAGCCGGGCAACGGCTTTGATGGAGTTTCTGCCCCCGATTTCCGAGAGCATCCAGAGCACTTCCCGCCGGACCGATACCGGGTTCTTGTCGCCCAGCAACCCGATTAGCTCTATCTCCACGGCCTGTTTCTGTTTGTTGGCGCGGGGCCAAGCGGCGTCCCGAACGAGTCGCCACAAGGCTCGCGTCGCCGCGCGGGCGACTTCAAGATCGCTGTCGGTCATGACCGCCGCCAGAGGCTTGACCGCGGGCGCGCCGGCTTTGCCGGCGTTCAGCCACGCTTCCGTTCGCACCTTGTCGCTCGCGTTCCTGATCCCGGCGAGAAGCTCGCCCACCGCCTTGTTCTCAGCAGCGCCGACCGTCGCTGTCAATATTCCGGCGGCCCCTGCTGCAAGCGATACGTTGTTGAGGTTGTTCATAGACATGTTCTCAAACCCTTTCTCTTGGATGTTTGCAGATACTATCCGAAACTGCATCAGATTATACCGATCCCCAACGGCGAGGTCAACGACTAATCCCCATACGACATACGATATACCAGATACGATAGACGACCGTATTTAGTTTGGTATATACTATACGAGGAGCGGCTGGCCCGTCAAGGGGAATCTTGGATTTTTCTGTTATGACACTGTTGACAGCGGGCGATTTAGCTGCAATGATTTTATCCCCGGATATGTAACACATTCGTAGCATTGTTGGAAAGGGACCCCAAACGCGACGGATGGCGTTTGGGAACCCAAGAAAGGATATTACTTATGACTATTGAATTTCGCAAGGACTGTAGCTATTGCCTGCTCGTGCCCACGAGTATGGGGGTCCGCATCACCCCGGTCAACGGCCAACCCGTTTACTGCAGTAACACTTTTGTTATGCAGGCCACCAGCGCCGAATCCAACGTGGCTTGCGTATCCAGCTATTTGGGTTTGCCTGTCAAGGTGCTGACGACCTTCGTCAAGGGCAGTCCCATCGCCCAGTTCATAAAGAACGATCTTGCCGGCCGCCACATTGACTGCGAGGCCAAGGAGGTGGACCAGGGCGGACCGTGGGGCTATCGCCACCAGTTCAATATCGCCGATAGCGGCTATGGCTCGCGCGGGCCGCGGGTTCATAATGACCGTGCCGGCGAGGTAGGACGGACCCTGAACGTCAACGACTTTGACCTGGATCGGATTTTTGGCCAAGAGGGTGTACAAATCGTTCACCTGTCAGGTCTTATCGCCGCCCTTTCGCCCGAGACAGGTACCTTCTGCCTCGAACTGGCCAGGGCCGCCAAGGAGCACGGAACCCGGATCTCATTCGACCTGAACCATCGTGCCTCGTTCTGGAAGGGCCGCGAGTCCGAGCTGCACGAGGTCTTCTCGGAAATCGCCGGTATTTCCGACATACTCGTCGGCAACGAAGAGGACTTCCAGCTTTGCCTGGGGATCGAGGGCCCGGAGGCAGGCGGCAAGGGCCTCTCGAACAAGATCGACAGCTTCAAGATCATGATCAATAAGGCCAAGAAGGCGTTCCCCAATGCCGCGGTCTTTGCCACCACGCTCCGCCAGGTCGTTAGTACCAACTATCACCTCTGGGGCGCGATCGTGTCCGAGGGCGACAACTGGCATGTAGTCGAACCGCGAGAGATCACGGTGCTCGACCGGATCGGAGGGGGCGACGGCTTTGTCGGGGGCATGCTCTACGCCATTCTCAGGGGCTGGGAGCCGGCCAAGTGGGTCCAGTTCGGATGGGCCACGGGAGCATTGGTCACGACGCTGTTGACCGACTACGCCCAGCCTGCCGACGAAGATCAGATCTGGAGCATCTGGCAGGGCAACGCCCGCGTAAGGCGGTAAGTACCTCCTCCCGGCAGTCGCAGGTCGGGGTGGTCCGCACGCCCGGGACGCTTACCCATTATTCGGAGGGGCCTTATTCTATGTCGGTGATGTCGCTGTCGGGTTTGCCGACGAGGTAGATTCTGTTTTTTCCGCTGCGTTTGGCTTCGAGCAGGGCCTTGTCGGCCAGCAGGAAAAGCTCGTCGCTTGTCCGGGCATCGCGCGGAAAACTCGCCAGGCCGCCGCTTATTGTCAGAACGCCCTTGCCTTCGGGGCCCAAAACGCCCACAGGGGACAATCCGGCCGTCTCCAATTCCCTGACGAATCGCCTGGCGATGAAGAGGGCTTCCTTCGGATGGTCGGCGGTCGTCTGTCGTCGCTCGTCGCTCGTGACTCGTCGCTCGATGGTCGATGGCCGGGGGTCGTCCCAGAAGACCACGGCAAATTCGTCCCCGCCGACGCGAGCGACCACGTCGTGACCCCGGCAGCAGCGCCGCATCAAAGCCGCCGCCTGCTTGAGAATCTCATCGCCGGTGCAGTGGCCATAGACGTCGTTGTAATGTTTGAAGTCGTCGATATCGAAAACGAGCAGTGTCACGCGCCCGTTCTGCTGGGCGGCGCGTTCGATAATCTGCCTGGAGAATTCCCTGATGTACCGCCTGTTCTTCAGACCCGTCAAGTCGTCCTCGGTGGCCAACCGCTCGAGGTCTCTTATTCTCGTTTCCAGGGTTGTCGGCAGCACGCGGCCAGGATGGCCGCGACACTCGGGGCCGGCCGCAACGGATTCGTAGAATCGGTCCGGCTCGACGGGACAAATGAGGTAGTCGTTTGCCAGGGCGGCCCCGTTATGCGCGGAACGGACCAGTTGTATCGCAATCGGCTCCTCGTACATCTGGGCCAGCAGGACGATTCGCGCATCGCAGCGGCTCCGAAGAGCTTCAAGCGCGGAATTCAACTTGACGGCCAGTCCGGAGATCACCACGGCGACCGCGGCAAAGCGGTTTCGGGCCGCCGCATCTATGGCCTCAGGCATGTTGGCACAGACTGTGAAGCCCTTTTCCCTGATGGTGCCCACGTCGAGGAAAGCTTTACTTGCATCGCCAACCAGCAGAATTTTCCGAGCGCCTCCGTCGCTGAAGATTTCTTTATCAACACCACTCATCATCTCAATGGTAGCAAAATCGGCCGGAAAGTCAACGCAAATCACGGTGCGCAGGACCGATTTACCCGGTGCGAGGTTCCCGCCAGAGGGCCAAAGGGCAGTCACTTGGCGGACAAGCCGTCGAGATTGCTTTTGACCTGCTCAGCGTAGAAGCTGTTCGGATACAAGCTGGTGAAACTGCTCAGAGCCGCTCTTGCTTCATCGAGGTACTTCTTCTTCGACTCCTGGTTCGATTCGTCCTGCTGGCGCCACAGACTGATCTTCAGCAGTCCCAGCTCGTAGAGTGCCAGCATCCCGGTGTCGGCCTGGCTGTATTCTTTGTGGAGTTCGCTGAGCTTCTCGGCCCGAAGCTGCTCGTCGGCGATAAGTTTTGCCTGGGCCAGCAGGATGTTGTCCCGGAGACGGTCGCCGTCTTCTGTCTGTTCGAGAAGGCCGTCGAGGTGCTGAGCATAATCGGGAGCATGGGGATTGAGCATGATGAATTTTGCCAGGCGATCCCTGGAGCCGGGCTCGTCGCTGCGGTTTTCCGGCCCGATGAGAATCCGCAGCAGATGGATTCTTCTTTGCAGATCGTTGAGCTTGGGCGGCGTCATGACGGATTCGGCCGGCCGGCGAAACAGGCCGAACAGTTTCCCGGCGGGCGCCTGCTCTGCTTCAAGCAGTTTCGTCTGCTCGGCCGCGAGCATGGTCTGTGCCTTGGCCAGGAGCTCCTCGGCCTGCTCGAACAAGCCGCGACCGGCCCACTGCATGGCCATGCGCCAGCGGGCTTCGATGGATTCGGCGCTGCCGCCGAAACTTTGGCACAGCCCCCACCAGATCCGCGATGCTCTCTCGTGGGGATAATCACTGTAGAAGCGCAGCACTTCCTTCTGACCGAGCACGTGGGTGTCCGGACTGTATTCGGTCAGAAGGGCTTTGTAGTAGAGCGCGATGGGCATCCGGTGGCTGCCCGGACGGCGGCTTATGAAGGAATCGTATTGTTCGAGCAGTGCATCCGTTTTTTGCTTATACATCAGCTCGGGCGGCACGGTGAGCCAATCCGGCCAGCCGTAGCTCAACTGTTCCTGGATGTCTTTCTTGAGCTCGGCGCGCCGCGCGATGGGGTCGGCCGGATAAAAAGACTCGTCCAGGTATTTTTGAGTGGCCGGGTCCGTCATCGCCTGGTCCAGAATCTCCCTGATGCTGTGGTCGTGGAATTCGCTTGCGTGCTCGGGATTGTTCTTGGCGATGTAAAGCTGATAGTCCAGCTCGTCGAAGCCGATAGCCACCTCAAAGACGACCACGGCTATCACGAGCGTCAGAGACGTGAAGATCCAAACCAGGCCGGGCCGGTAACGCGTGAAATGACCTATGCCGAGTACGAATCCGGCTATGGTCAGTGCATCCAGCCAGGCGCACATCCAAGGCGCGAAAGAGAACCCCCATTCAAGGGGCTCTACTCCGCTGGCGCCGCCAAAAAAGCCCCAGTAAAGCAACTGCGGCGTTGTGCACAGTGCGATTGCAATGAAGCGCGAGCGAAAACGCAGCGGCCGGCACGCCGCCGCAAAGCAACTGATCAGCAGGCAAATCGCAAAGACCGGCAGGTTCGCCAGGAAGAACACCGCCAGGATGAAGATAATACTGTAGCGCAAGCACATCAACTGCGATATCAGGACGGGCACCGCGGCCAGGATGCCCATGAGCAAGCCCAACACGAGAATCTGCCACGGATATTCGAATATGCTCACACCGGTTGTAATCGAATCGCCCAGCCGGGGCAATTCCGGCGTCGTGACCGCTTGAAAATCGAACGACCAGAACGAGCCGGTCACGATCTTCGACCAGAAAAGACAAGTGATACCGAACGCCACCACAGCCAGAAACCAGCACCGCTGAACGTTCTGGTGGCTGTAGTGCAAGGTCGGACCGACAGCTAGGAAAGACTTCGAGACAGCTATCGGCGTCTTTTCCGTCTCTTTCTGATCCATGAGCCTCACCAGCATTTCCGATTTTCGATTTACGAATTCCGATTTCAAATCGGCAATCGAAAGCCGGCAATGGTTATGTCCCTTCACCGCTCGATGCAAGGTAAGCAATCTGCTCGGGCGTAAGCTTGTCTATGGCGATCGACATCGATCTGAGCTTGACCTTGCTGACCTTTTCTTCGATCTCCATCGGGACATCGTGGACGGCAACGGAAAGCCCGTCCTGATTCTTTATCACGTATTCGACCTGCAAGGCCTGTGTCGCAAAGCTCATGTCCATCACGCTCGCGGGATGTCCCTCGGCGGCGGTCAGGTTGATGAGTCGGCCTTCGCCGAGCAGGAAGATGCGATTGTTGTTCCTCAGCACGTACTCGTCCACGTGGTTTCGTACGCCGCGGGTGAATTTCTTGCTCAGTTTCTTCAGGGCCGGGATGTCTATTTCGACGTTGAAGTGCCCGCTGTTGGCGACGACGGCCCGGTCCTTCATCGCGCGGAAATGCTCGGCCCGTATGACGCTCTTGTTGCCCGTAAGCGTGACAAACAGATCGCCGACTTTCGCGGCCTCGGCCATCGGCATGACGTCGAAGCCGTCCATGGCGGCCTCGAGCGCCTTGACGGCGTCCACCTCGGTGATGATTACAATGGCCCCCATTCCCCTGGCGCGCATGGCAAAGCCGCGGCCGCACCAGCCGTACCCGGCGGCCACGACCTTCTTGCCCGCCATCAGAAAATCCGTCGCCCGGATGATGCCGTCAACGGTCGATTGGCCCGTGCCGTAACGATTGTCGAATAAGTGTTTGGTTGCCGCGTCATTGACGGCGATGACCGGAAACTTCAGCTTGCCTTGGTTGGACATGGCCCGCAGACGAATGACGCCGGTCGTGGTCTCCTCCAGGCTCGCGATGATCCGAGGGGCGTCTTTTTTTCGTCGCGTGTGCAGCTCGTTCACTAAGTCGGCGCCGTCATCGAGTGTAATGACGGGCTTGTGGTCGATCGCGGCGTTGATGTGTTTGTAATACGTGCTGCGATTTTCTCCGCAAATGGCGAAGACCGATATTTGAAAGTCCTTCACCAGCGAAGCGGCCACGTCGTCCTGTGTGCTCAGCGGATTCGACGCGCAGAGAACGACGTTCGCCCCTCCGGCCTTCAGCGCTCTGGCCAAATTGGCCGTCTCGGCGGTGATATGCAGGCAGGCCGAGACGTTCTTGCCCTTCAGGGGTTTTTCCTTTGCAAACCTCGTGCGGATCGCCGCCAGAACAGGCATATCGTTGTCCGCCCAGAGAATTCGTTTCTTGCCGCCCGGCGCAAACGACAAATCAGCTACGTCGTACTTCATGTAT
>DATKWR010000352.1:0-3905 GCA_035529475.1 Sedimentisphaerales bacterium
GCAGCCCACTGTGACGGTGACTTCGCCGACTATAGCAGCGATCATCGATATTGATCCTGATACGTTGAACTTGAGCAGCGAGGGTAATCCGGTTACGGCTTATATTCAACTGCCTCAGGGCTATGACATAGCAGACATAGACGTCAGCAGTATCTTACTTAACGATGTGATACCCGTGGCCATGAAGAACGGCTCGTTGTGGTATGATCTGCAGGACTCTGACAGCGATGGTATCGCCGATACGCTGATGGTCAAGTTTGACCGAGCCGCTGTGCAAGATATCCTCGAGGTAGGAGAGGAAGTCGAAATAACCGTGACTGGCACCGCAGGAGGGATTCCGTTTGTGGGGAGCGATACAATCAGAGTGATAGATGAAGGCAACTAAAGGCAGAAAAAGTCAAGCGGCTCAGTCATAAATAGAACTGCAGTTGAGTGACAGACTAAGAGGGCGGAGGTTTGATTGACTTCCGCCCTCTTTTTGTTTAGAGACGCGATATGGGTGTCACGATCCGTCGTCGTTGGGGTCGGCTGGGTCGGGTTTCGGGACTGTTTCGGCGAAGATGCCGAAGCGAGAGCCGTCCTGGCCGTCGCTTTGCCAGACGGCCACAAAATGGCCATCGTCGCTCATCCCCACGGCGGCATTGCGCTGCTCGCCCTCGACGAAGGTGTTGACCCTGAATTCATCGCCGAGCGGCTGGGCCAGGTTATCGAAACGCTGGCCGAAGATGTCCCTCGTACCATCGGCGTTCGGATCCGTCGTCCTGCTCTCCCAGACGATGACGAAATCGCCAAGACCGCTCATTGCTGCCTGTGGATACTGCTGCGCCCCGTCGAGGGCCGTGTTGACGATGAACTGCTCGCCCAGAGGCGTACCGTTCGGGTCAAACAGCCTGGCGTGGATATCATCCTGCCCGGCCAGCTTCGGGTCGCCGTCCCAGGCCACCACGAAAAACCCCATGTCATCCATCGCAATCGACGGATTTGTGAGGGAACTGAAGTGGATTGTGCTGACCTCGAATGCATCGCCGCGCGCGGAGCCATCCGCGTTGAACAGCCGGGCCATGACCGAGTTGCTGCTCGCATCTTCCATCCAGGCCACCGCGAGATTTCCATTCGGATCGGCCGCGATATCCGGATACCGGCAGACCGCCGGCGCGTCGCTAATGACAAGTTCCTCGCCAATCTCGACGCCGTTGCTGTCGTACAATCGGGCGCAGATCGACCTGTCGCCGGGCTGGGGCAGGTTCACGCTTTCCCAGACAACGGCAAAGCTGCCATCGGTGTTCAGTGCCACGCTGGGGCAAATCTGTGCGTCGGGGGCATAGCCGGCGCAGAACTCATCGCCTAAAGGCGAGCCGTTCGGGTCGAACCGCCGGAGGAAGATATCCTCCCCGGCGTCGATCAGGCCCGGCCCTTGCCAGGCGACGACGAAACCGGCCGCTGCGTCCATTGCCACGGCCGGCTCCGTCTGATTGCCTACGGTCGTCGTATTGATCTGGAGCTCTTCACCCAGCGGGTTGCAATTCGGGTCGAATCGCTGGGCGAAAACGCCGTTCGAGCTGCCATCCTGCAGATAACTGCTCCAGACCACGACAAAATCCCCGCCCCGGGTCATCGCGATACCCGCACTCTTCTGGTCGTTGGCGGTGTGCGTATTGACCTGAAACTCCGCCCCGCAAATCGAGGCAAGAAACAACCCCATCGGTAAACATAAAAGCCATTGATGTTTCATAAAACATCCTCCGTTCCGGCCGCTCCCGGCCATTGGACCTTCCTTTATTGACATACTCATGCCCGCATATACTGTTTTGCCTCACTATATTGATAGCGTTTGAGACGACCAAAATGTTGATATCAATTTTCCAGATTTTGCAAAAAAAGTGAAAAAGAATGAGTCCGCGACACAGGACGCAGAAGGAGAATGCAGAAGAAATAAGGATAAAATGAGCAGGGAACAAGAGTTATGAATCCGGCAAGCACTCACGCCGGTTCTACGCTGAACTGCGAGATCGGCAATCGAATTCGTCACGCCGCGCAGCCGGACCCGCGCTGTCGAACGGCGGGGGGACGGCAGAAGGGAGGCGGACAATTTCGTATCTCGTAAAGCGAACATTCAGGGCTAAAAAGGCGTATGAAAACAACAGAAAAGAATTTTGAAAAAAATATTAAAAAAAGTGTTGACGGGTTGTCGATAGGGTAATACACTGTATTTTTCATTGTGGCGTGATAAGTGTATCCGCCATAGGAAAGGAGCAGGATAGGGTTTTGAGAGAAATCTTAAGAATGCTGTTTTTTATGCATTAGACTGCCGAGGGGCATCTTTGGATGTCCGTACCGTGAGACCGCTGGCAGTGTAACGCAGCGGTTTTTTTTGTTGCTCTTTTTTAAGTGAATCGTTATAAACCGACGAGCCCTTTGGCTTGACTTGGGCTTCTTGTGAAGTTTACGCTTGAATATCACCGATTGATTAGTGAATAGAGAATAGTAAACAATCAATCGTCCGGGGCTCGTAGCTCAGTTGGTTAGAGCGCACGCCTGATAAGCGTGAGGTCGGTAGTTCGAATCTACCCGGGCCCATTGGGGATTTGAGATTTGAGATTTCAAGTCTGAGATTCCCGCGAAGCGGGTTCCGGGGACGTAGCTCAACTGGGAGAGCGCCGGCTTTGCAAGCCGGAGGTTGCCGGTTCGACCCCGGTCGTCTCCATTGTGGTTCTTTGACAAGTAAATATGCAGATGCGTGGGATTATATACAATATAATCCGAACAAGTTTTTCGCCCGATGGGCGAGGAGCTTGTGAATATGAGCGCTCAACAAAGGCGATCTTGACAAACCTGTTCAATCAAAGATTGATATGGTCAAGTTACTAAGGGTATATGGGGAATGTCTAGGCGTCGAGAGGCGATGAAGGACGTGGTAGGCTGCGATAAGCCCGGGGAAGGTGCCGAACAACCGTTGATCCCGGGATCTCCGAATGGGGCAACCCGTCGTCACTGGGCAACCAGATGACGTCATCTACGGCTGAATGCATAGGCCGTATGAAGCGAACGCAGGGAACTGAAACATCTAAGTACCTGTAGGAAAAGAAATCAACCGAGACTCCGCTAGTAGCGGCGAGCGAACGCGGATGAGCCCAAACCAGAGAGCTTGCTCTTTGGGGTTGCGGGCGCCGGTAAACAGTTACAAAGGCATCGCGAGCAGAACGGTCTGGAAAGTCCGACCGCAGAAGGTGATAGTCCTGTATGCGAAAGCGAGAGCCCTGTGTTACTGCCGGCGTTCCAGAGTAGCACGGAGCTCGTGGAACTCTGTGTGAATCCGGGGGGCCCACCCTCCAAGGCTAAGTACTCCTCGACGACCGATAGTGAAAAGTAAGGCGACTGAACGATGAAAAGTACCCCTATTAGGGGAGTTAAAAGTACCTGAAACCATGTACCTACAAGCTGTGGGAGCCCTATGGTTTCTCGCTTCGGCGGGATTCAACGGGTGACCGCGTGCCTTTTGCATAATGAGCCGGCGAGTTACCGTCTGTGGCAAGGTTAAGTCCCTCAGGGACGGAGCCGTAGCGAAAGCGAGTCTGAATAGGGCGAACAAGTCGCAGGTGGTAGACGCGAAGCCAGGTGATCTACCCATGGCCAGGTTGCAGGGGATGTAAGAGTCCCTGAAGGACCGAACTCACTAGCGTTGAAAAGCTAGGGGATGAGCTGTGGGGAGGAGTAAAAGTCTAATCAAACCTGGAGATATCTCGTTCTCTCCGAAATAGCTTTTGGGCTAGCCTTGAGCCACTACTTTACGGGGGTAGAGCTACTGAATGGGGATGGGGGGCCACCAGCCTACCCACCCCAACCAAACTCCGAATACCGTAAAGACTATCTCAGGAGTCAGACTGCGGGGGATAACCTTCGTGGTC
>DATKWR010000353.1:0-6598 GCA_035529475.1 Sedimentisphaerales bacterium
GCGTGACCACAGACTCGTACAACATATTTGCACACCTCCGTTTCACCATTGTCAGGGCGATGTCACGACATGAGCATCCGCCCAGGTGCCCAGGGCTTCCTTGCCTTCAATCGCCAAGATCAGGCAATCGATGCCCCGCACATCAATATCAACGGTCTTTGCAGGGGTGTCTTTTGCCATTTTTCCACTATCATAAAGAATCGAGTCGGGGCCGATAGGGTCCTCATTACGGACCCTAAAATTGACAGTTTCGTTACCCTGATAAGAAGGATCCAACCCGATTACCGCATTAAAACGTTCGGCATAACCATTCAATTTGAACATGATTTTGGAAGTCGCCTTGCAGCCAAAACCTCTCTCATAAAGCGTCCCATTAATCAGGATTGGCTTGCCTTGAAAGGTTTTATCATACTCGGGCGCACTGCCGGATCGCCAGATGTAATAGAGGTCCGAAAGGTATGTTTTTCCTTTTCGGGCAACCGAATATTTTTCCAGAGGTACCGGATCCGGCGTCGGAAGTGGTTTGCCCTTTGAGCCGACTATCAGGAACATGTGTCCATGTTGCGGAAGGTCTTTGGCGGTAAACGATGCCGAGTAATAGCCCAGGTTCTTCTGTTGCCACAGATCTCTGACCATCTGCCGGCCTTTTAGGCCGATCTTGTCCCAGGTGACCGTAATGTCCGCGTTGCGGGCTCCTTTATTAAGCAACAAGACCGCCGTCCTGCCGTCGCACAGGGGTTTGTTATATATCTCATGGTCCCCGTCGTCATAAACCTTATACCCCTGGATGCCCCTCGGGTCCTGGTTGACTTTGATAGGCTCCTTTGCCGTGAGGATGTTTCTGGTTGTTTCGGACATGTCGCGAAAATCGTTGCCCGCGATCAAAGGGGCCGCCAGAATACACCACAGGCTGAAATGGGCCTTGTTCTCAATGTCATTCTTCAGATTCCCGACCTCCAACATATCAGGATCGTTCCAATGCCCGGGACCGGCAAACTGCCACAAGCCGTTAAATGCAGGGTGAATCACGATATCCCCCGCCGATGTGTCGGCACAAGAATACACGGAACTCATCCGCGGCTGTATGTCGAATGACGTTCTCCATAAATGTCCAATCTCCTGGCCGCCCCAGGCCCATGATGGATCGGTATAATTAGCCATGCTCAATATCATGGGGCGGCCTGTCTTTATGATACACTCTTTGAATACACCGAAATCGTCCGAACTTTTGCGGCCGTTTATCTCCGCATAACAGCTATCCAGCTTGATATAATCGACACCCCATGCGGAAAACGTATCCATGTCCACCTGCTCATGCCCAAAACTGCCCGGCAATCTCATGCACGTCGAATGACCGCGATCTTGATAGAGACCGAACTTCAATCCCTTGCCGTGAACATAATCGCTGAGAGCTTTAATGCCGGTGGGAAACTTATTGGGATCGGCCAGCAGCTTGCCTTCACTGTCCCGTTTGTCGGCCATCCAGCCGTCATCGATGACTAAGTACGTATAACCTGCGTCGCGCATGCCGGACTCGACCATTGCATCGGCAATTCCTCTTATCTGCTCTTCGTTGATATCTCCATGAAAAGCATTCCAGCTATTCCACCCCATCGGCGGAGTGCGGGCCAGTTCATTCTCGTAAATATAGCGCGCCGCATCTTCCCGATCCGTGCCGGGACCGGTGTTTGTTTTTCCGGCTCGCTCCATCCTTCTCTCAGGCGAACAGGATGTTACGCAGGCTGACAAAACCATAGCCAAAACAGCACTAAATCCAATCCTCGGCAAAGCTCCAAATCTCATAAGAATCCCCTGCAAATCAATCTTCTTTGTAGTCGTTGTCGTCGTTTATAACCAAATTTACCATTGTACGCAATATCGGGAACTGGTACTATATTAACCTGTTGTTGGCTGTGAATTCCTTTTGAGTGGCTGGCCGCGTTTTGGGCCGCAGAGGAGAGTTGACAAATGGAGAACGCATTGAAGGGCGTCATTGCAGCGATGGTCACACCGATGACCATCGAAGAAGAAGTGGATCTCGACAAGCTGGCCGACGTTGTCGATTACTTGATAATCCAAGGCGTACACGGGCTTGCGCCGCTGGGCAGTACGGGGGAATACTACGCCCTCACTTCCAGCGAGCGTCAAGCCGTCGTGAAAACGACGCTCGAAGCGGCAGCGGGGAGGGTTCCCGTTCTGGTTGGAGCCAATGCCGGCGGCACGCGCGAAGTGGTCAGGCACGCTCGCGATGCGGAATCCCTTGGTGCTCAGGGCCTTCTTTTGGCTGCGCCTTACTATTCCCTGCCGACGGCTGATGAGTTGTTTGAGCATTTCCGGATGGTGGATGAGGCGGTTAGCATCCCGATCATGCTTTACAACTATCCGGGCCGTACCGGCGTTGATATGACACCCGAGTTGATCGAGCGGCTCGCCGAGCTGGAAAACGTCCGCTACGTAAAAGAGAGCACGGGTGACGTGACGCGCGTCAGTGAGATCATTCGCCGCTCGGGCGAGAAGTTGCGGGTTTTCTGCGGATGCGACACGTTGGCGCTGGAGAGTATGCGGCTGGGAGCAGTCGGCTGGGTCGGTGGAGTGGTCAACGTCTTGCCGAAAGAACACGTGCAGTTATTCGAGCTGGCCTGTGAGAAGAAGGACATGGCCGCCGCTCAGCAGCTTTCTGACCGCTTGCTGCCCCTGCTCTCGATGATGGAGAACGAGGGAAAGTACACGCAATTCGTCAAAGCGGGCTGCACGCTGGTTGGACGCCCGGTAGGACCGCCACGCAGACCTTTGTTGCCCCCGTCACCCGAGGAAATCGTGCGTCTTCGAAAGAACCTGGACGATTTGAGAATAGCGACCGCGTCTGCGTTGGATACCTGAGCCGGCCAAACACGCAAAACCGAGGACAGGAGTCTGACTTCCAATGCCCGGGCGGTTCGATTGGAGGTAGTTATGGCACACACTCAGTTCAAGTTTCTTGCAATCATCCTCTGCCTGGCCGCATGTCCGAAAGCATGCAATGCAGCCCAGCAGGGAAATTCGATGGATCAGCGATTCGAGGCGCTGGGGAACCGTTACATGGACGAGTTCACCCGTTTTTCGCCTGTTTCGGCCACGCTTCTGGGAGATCACCGCTATGATGGGCAACTGGACCAGGTAGGCAACGAGGCGCAGGCGGAGAAGGGCCGTTTCTTTCGCCAGTTCCTCAGCGAGTTGCAGACAGTCAAACCAGCCGAGCTTTCGCGGGCGAACCAGGTGGACTATGCCCTGCTCGATCACGACTTGCGTGCTGATTTGTGGCGCCAGGAAGTACTTCAGGAGTGGGCCTGGAACCCGCTGGCCTATACAGGACTTTCGGGAAATGCCATCTACAGTCTCATGGCTCGGGATTTCGCGCCGCTGGAGGAGCGCCTGAGTTGTGCTGCCAGTCGTCTGGAGCAGTTCCCCCGACTCTTCACTCAGATTCGAGCGACCCTCCAACCGGCCCGGGTGCCGAAGATTCACGCCGAAACAGCCGTGGATCAGAACCGCGGTGTCCTGAGTATTCTGAACAACATGGTGGAGCCGCACCTTGATCGCTTGCCCGCCGTCGAGCGAGAGCGACTCGTTAAAGCTCTGGCGGCCGCCCGCGAGGCGGTGAACACGCATCAGAAATGGCTCGAATCGGAACTGCTGCCCAATGCGGCGGGTAACTTTCGTCTCGGTCGGGAACTCTACGATCAGAAACTGGCCTTCGCACTTCAAACGTCCATGACGCGGCAGCAGGTCCGCACGCTGGCCGACCGTCAGCTCCATGAGTTGCGAGAGCGGATGTACGCGATTGCCAGGGATGTTTACCGCCAGCGGTATCCCCATACCGAGTTTCCCTCGGATCCGTCTGACGCCTACAAACAAGCCATTATCCGGGCGTGCCTGGAATTGGCGTGCGCCGAGTTGCCGGATCCCAACCGAATTGTGGATGAGGCCAAACTCGCATTGGAGCGAATCACAGCCTTCGTACGCCAAAAGGACATAGTGACTATTCCGCCGGACCCGCTCGATATCATCGTCATGCCTGAGTTTCAACGAGGCGTCAGTTTGGCCTACTGCGACTCGCCCGGCGTGCTCGACGTCGGCCAAAAGACCTTTTACGCAGTGGCCCCTCCGCCCAAGGACTGGACGCAGCAGCAGGTTCGCTCACTCCTGCGGGAATACAACACCCGCTCGCTCTACAACCTGACGATCCACGAGGCGATGCCGGGCCATTTCCTGCAGCTTGCCCACTCGAACCGCTACCCAGGCAAGCTCCGGACGCTCCTCGGCTCGGGTACCTTTGTCGAAGGTTGGGCGGTTTACACCGAGTGGATGATGGTCGAGGAAGGTTTCTGCGAGGGCGATCCACTGATGCAACTGGTCGTCTTAAAGTGGTATCTGCGGGATGTCACCAACGCGATCCTCGATCAGGCCGTCCACGTTGATGGCATCAGCGAGGATCAGGCCTTGAAGCTGCTCATCGAAGACGCCTTTCAGGAAGAGCGGGAAGCCGCCGGCAAGTGGAAGCGGGCCTGCCTTACGTCCGCACAGCTTTCTACGTATTTCGTCGGCTACCTGGAGCACGTCCAACTGCGCCGCCAGGTGGAAGAGTCGTGGGGCGACAGTTTCAGCCTGAAGAGCTACCACGACAAGGTCCTGTCCTTTGGGTCGCCGCCTGTGAAGTTCGTTCGAGCGCTGATGCTCGATCAACCGATTCCACTTCCATAAAGTCTTGACTGAGGTGCCAACGCTATTGGCGCAAAACACAACTGATTCTGATGACTCAAACACACAAAGGAGAAGCCATGACCCTGTCTTTCCCACTGGAGTACGCGGCCGTCAAGAAGGCCGTGCGAGAGCTGAAATTCCGAACCCGGGCCTTTATCGATGGAGAGTTCCGGGACGCAGCCTCGGGAGAAAGCTATGTATCGATCAACCCGGCTACGGGCAAGCCCCTGGCAGAAATCGCCGCATGCGGCACACCCGAGGTGGACGCCGCAGTAAAGGCCGCGCGCCGGGCGTTCGAGAAAGGCACGTGGTCGAGGTGCCCTGCGGCCGAACGCAAACGCATCTTGCTGAAGTTCGCCGATCTTGTGGAGGAGAACCTGGCGGAGCTGGCTCTGTTGGACTGCCTTGACGCCGGCAAACCCATCACCGATTGTATGACCATGGACGTGCCCGATAGCGTCCACTGTTTCCGCTGGCACGCTGAAGCCATCGACAAGGAGTACGAACGCCTATCGCCTGTGGGGCCGGATAACGTTGCGATGATCGTACGCGAGCCATTGGGTGTAGTGGCAGCCATCCTGCCCTGGAACTTCCCCATCCAGATGGCGGCCTGGAAGCTCGGACCCATCCTGGCCACGGGCAACAGCGTCGTGGTAAAGCCGGCGTCCCAGACCTCATTGAGCGCACTGCGTCTGGCGGAGTTGTTTGCCGAAGCCGGCATTCCCGAAGGGGTGGTCAATGTCGTGCCGGGAAGCGGCCGAACCGTCGGTGCCGCGCTGGGCAAGCATACGGATGTGGACGCCGCGGCTTTCACAGGCTCGACGGAGGTCGGACGCCAAATCCTGGGATATTCAGCGGAGTCGAATCTGAAGCGGGTCGTATTGGAGTTGGGAGGAAAGAATCCACAGGTCGTTCTTGAGAGTGCGGGCGACCTCGACCACATTGCCGCCCAAGCCGTAAGCTGTGTCTTCTGGAACATGGGCGAGAACTGCAGCTCAGGCTCCCGCTTGATTGTCCACCGCAAGCTTAAGGAGGCCCTGCTCACCCGGATACTGGATATCGCCCGCGAATGGATCGTCGGCGACCCTCTCGATCCGGCCACCAAAATCGGACCGATGATTGAAGAGGCCCACATGAACAAAGTGCTCCAATACATCGAGAGCGGAAAGCAGGATGGAGCGAGCCTCATACTGGGTGGCAGCCGCATTCTGCGCGAAACCGGCGGTTACTTCGTGGCGGCCACGATCTTTGATAACGTCCGTCCCGAGATGCAAATCGCCCGGGAGGAAATCTTCGGCCCGGTCCTGTCCGTCTTAACGTGCGACACGGAGCAGGAGGCCGTCGCGCTGGCCAATGACACGACGTATGGGCTGACTGCCTCGCTCTATACGCAGAACCTGGGCACCGCGCACCGTGTCGCTCGCGCGCTCCGCGCCGGGACCGTTTCGGTGAACTGTTTCTCAGAGGGCGACGTAACGACGCCCTTCGGGGGCTTCAAGCAGTCGGGCTTCTTTGGACGCGACAAATCCATCTTCGCCCACTACCAATACACCGAGCTCAAAACCATTTGGATGCAACTGGACGCGCCGTGAACCTATGTACCCGAGCATCTTCAATGACGTGATTGGCCCTGTTATGCGGGGGCCCTCCAGCTCGCACTGTGCAGCAGCATTGCGCATCGGTCGGTTGGCGCGGGACCTCGTGGCAGGCACCATAAAAAAGGTCGTGATCGAATTCGACCGGCACGGCTCGCTCGCTACCACCCACGAGAGTCAGGGTTCCGATATGGGGTTGTTTGCCGGCCTCATGGGCTGGAATGCCACGGATGAGCGTCTCCCAGACTCCGCAAGAAAGATTC
>DATKWR010000354.1:0-24318 GCA_035529475.1 Sedimentisphaerales bacterium
TCAAAGCCGAGGACGGCAAGGCGGTCATCGACGCCGACATCGATGAGTTGAAAGAAGCTTGGCAGAAGCCGTTTGACTGGTAGATGAACTAAGAGGACAAGAGATGACACAGGTTAAGGCGATAGTGTTACGGGCGGCGGGCATAAACTGCGATATGGAAACCGAGCATGCGCTCGGAATGGCCGGGGCCGCGGCGCAGCGGGTGCACGTCAACCGAATCATAGAGAACAAGAGCCTGCTGGACGAATTTCAGATCATGGTCATTCCCGGTGGCTTCAGCTATGGCGACGACGTCGCCGCGGGTAAGATCCTCGCCAACCAGATCGTGCACCATCTTCTCGAAGCGGTGCAAAACTTCATCGAACAGGGCAAGCTCGTACTCGGAATCTGCAACGGTTTCCAGGTGCTCGTCAAGGCGGGTATTTTGCCGGGGCGCAGCCCGGGTGAGCAGCAGCAAGAGGTGACCATAACCTACAACGACAGCGCGAAATTCGAGGACCGTTGGGTATATCTCGCCCCGCAAACGGACCGGTGCGTTTTCATCGAGCCGGGCAGACAAATCTACCTGCCGGTAGCGCATGGCGAGGGGAAAGTCATTACCAAGGACGACGCAACCCTGGCTGAAT
Organism: Sedimentisphaerales bacterium; assembly: GCA_035529475.1. Classification (GTDB taxonomy): domain Bacteria; phylum Planctomycetota; class Phycisphaerae; order Sedimentisphaerales; family Anaerobacaceae. Next base: position 627 of record DATKWR010000354.1, read on the forward strand.
TGAAAACCGAGGGACACGTGGCGTTCAGATACGTGGGCGAAAATGGCCGGGAAGGCGATTATCCCGTCAATCCGAACGGCTCCGTGGGTTCGATAGCCGGACTGACCGATACGACCGGCCGCGTCCTGGGGCTGATGCCGCATCCGGAAAGGTTCGTCAGGCCGACTCAGCATCCGCGATGGAGCCGGCTGGAGAACGTGGACAGCGACGGGATGACAATCTTCAGGAACGCGGTCAAGTACGTGCAGGAGAACTTTGCGAATCGCCACTTCAGCGTTTCAAGCCCCTGCGGCTGACAAGTTCGACACATGCGCGTCTGTTCCGGCACGGAACGTCCGGGCCGCAAACCCGGAAAGGGAATGGCATCAAGCTGTTTCACCTGATGATTTTGAACGCGATGCAGCGGGGACTAAGGCTTGGTACTCGTGGCCGACTTTGAGTTCCGGATCATTTCCTGGGCAGCGGACCTATCCTCGGCAAAGACGAAAACATCGCTGAGACCGGCGACCCTGAAGATGCACCTGGTCAAAGTGGTAACGCCGCAGAGGATAAGCTGACGTCCCGCATCCTGCAATAAGCTTCTCAGTATCAAGAGATTACTGATATTCCAGGAATGTATGATCTCGACCTTGGATAGATCCACGATGACGTCGCAGTTGCAGTTGGCGCCGACGATTTCGTTGATCTTCTTGAGCTCATCCGCCCTCTGCGACCCCTCGGACGGCAGATCGGCGAGAACGATATCTGGCGATAGATTCCGAATCCCCATTTCCGATCTCCTTGATCTGTTGCCATTCTGTATATTCTGATGGTGTATCGGAATATGAAGCAGGCAGGTTGAGCAAAAAGTCGAAGCTGGGTATCTCCGGGCAGGCTCAGGAACTTATCGGATGTCCGGTGAGCATGAGCCGCTGAACTTGCCGGCACCCGCATATAGACGGACCGGCGGCGGGTCTCAAAGTTCGAGCCATTTGTGGGCGTTTTCCTTCACGAATTCATCATCCGTCAGATGCGGGTAGTCCAGGATGATCCGGTCTATTTTTCGGGCTTGTCCGGGCGAGAGTTCTTCTCCAGGGTCAAGTGTTTTGACGTTTTTCAGAAGGCCCTGCTTTTTCAAGACGTGAGATATCCCTGGAATGCACCCGGCGAAATGGTTGTCGGCGTCAAAAATCGCTTTGTTGGCAAGCGTCATTTGGCCGGCCAGCGTCAGCAGGTCATGCGGGACCTGCGCCCCGGATTCTCGAATGGCCGCGATGCGAGCGTGATGCTCGACCGCTCGTTTCGTCCAGCAAGCCCACTGGCCCAACAAGCCGCCGACGATTTGCAGCGGCACAGTCTGGCCCTGAACATTGAAGTCATACCGCGCGAGCAGGTCGAGAATGATATTGTCGTCGTTGCCGGTATAGAGCGCGATTTCCCCGGCTCGGCCGGAATGGGCAACGGCTTCAAGCACGTCGAGCGTTTGATATCGGTTGAAAGGTGCGATTTTGATGGCAAGCACATCGGGCAGTGCGACCAGCCTGCTCCAAAACTCGATGGGCAGCACCATTCGGCTTATCGTCTCCTGCAGGTAAAATCCCATTATCGGTATCACTTGGGCAACCTGGCGGCAATGGCTTATCAGCCTGCTGACGGGTTTTCCTCTCTGGGCGGTCAGTGAGAGCAATCCCAGATGATAGCCGAGCTCCCGGGCCAGGCGGGCTTCCTGTATCGCCTGCGGCGTATCGCCCACGAGTCCGGCGATCATTATCGGTTGCGTAAGGCCCTCCGACAGCGTGAATCGCCGGGCCGTCTCCATGGCCAGCTCAAGCACGGGCCGGTACAGGCCAACCTTGGGGTCGTGAATGGCAAATTGCGTTGTGTGGACGCCGACGGCGAGACCCCCGGCTCCGCTCGCCAAGTAATATCGCGTCAGTGCCCTCTGGCCTCGTTCGTCGATCCGGCCATTTTTCTGCAAGGCCAGCGGATGGGCGGGGATGACGCAACCCGCACGGAGCCGATCTACGATAGAAGAGTCAATCATGGAAGAACGCCCTCAAAACTTGCCGTCGCGAACCTGGTATTTCGTCGGTTTGTTCAAGATCTCTCTCCCGGAGGCCACCCATGGTACGATCATGGAGACCATCTGTTCGAGCGACGTCTGCGGATATCCAAATGTGCTCATGCACACAGAGGCGTCCGAGAGCAGTGCCGATTCGGCCTCCTGCGAGATGAATTTCGGCTCTTTGCCAAGCTCGCGGCCTATAAGCTGCGCCAGGTGACGAATAGGAATCGCATCGGCTCCGGCTACGTTCAGGATGGTAGGGGGGGATTTTGCCAGAGTGATAGAGCGGATGATATAGTCGTTCGCGTCCCGCTGCCAGATGAGATTCACGGCGCCCATCGTCAGATCAATGGGCACATCGTTGAGAATCTTCGATGTCAGGTCCACAATAATGCCGTACCGAGGCTCATTGGCATAGTTGAGCCTGACCAGTGTGACCGGCGTCTTGTGAATCGCCGAAAAATACTCGAACATTCGCTCCCGGCCCAGGCACGACTGGGCATATTCGCCCACCGGTTCGGGGACCGTCTCCTCGGACGCGCCGCGACTTGTTGCCTCAACGAGAGGATAGACATTGCCGGTCGAGAAGGCCACAATTCGGGAATCCCTGTAGTGCTGTGCCGCAAGGGCCGGCAGAAAGGTGTTCATCGCCCACGTCAGAGGCTGGTTGCCGGCTGCGCCGAACTTCATCCCCGCCAGATAGAATACGTTCTCGGCATTAGGCAATTCGCGACAGCTTGACTCATCCAGAAGATCCGCTTCGATGGTCTTGATCCTCGACCGCTCCATCCTGGTGTGGGCGGCCTTGCTGCTGAATCGCGATACCGCATAAACGTCCCGGCCGCTCGATGCTTTCTTGAGCATCATCGCCAGCGTCGGGCCCATTTTTCCACCTGCTCCGAGAACAACAATGTTACCCCTCAGGCCGGCGACGACCTTTCTTGTTTCTTCGGTCGGCTCGCTCAGAAGATTCTCAAGGCCGCTTTCATCCATTGCGGAAATATCAATCATGCTCAAAACGCCTCCTGAGCGTCGAAGTCTGTCAGCTCAACTTGAGAACCACTAAAATCAGTACCCGTATCGCCATCAACAGCACAACCAGCAAACCCACTCCTCCGAGAATATTCATAAGCATCGAATTGCGCCGGCTGCCCATGACATCCTTGCGGTTGGCCAACCACAGTATCGTCACAGCCATCAGCGGGTTGCCGATAACCGTCAGCGCCTGGCCGAATATGATGAGCGTCACCGGTTTGTGGCCCGTTCTCAAGGCCAGCATGGCCACAATCATGCCGGCCAGCAGCACGACGACAGTAAAACGCCGGGGCCAGCGGTCGCCGAGTTTGGATGGCCGGCCGATACCGTCCGCAAGGATGCTTCCGCCGATCATCGCATTGATGAGGAATGGATTCATGGCCACCGCGAACAGCCCGATACAAAAGACGGCGTGAGCAAACGAGCCAAGCAGAGGTCGCAGTGACTCTGCCAGGACGCCGATATCCTCGGCGGGCTTGCCCGGAATAACGGTGGCAGCGGTTATCATAATGATCGCGCTGATGCCGGTAAGGACGCAGACGCCCGTGATAGAGTCTCCAATGCCGCGGCGGTAGTCCCCTATCGTCCAGCCTTTCTCCCGCACGAGGTTGCCCTGGTAAAACGCGGCGGCGACTGAAAAGGTTGTCCCGAGCAAAGAGGCAACGAGAATCATCGGGTCGTGGATAGCGCCGTTCACTCTGGCCGGTACACCAAGTGATATGCCTTCGGGCCAGCTCGGAATGAGCCCCTTAATGATGCCCCACAGACTCGGACCGGCGAATAACACGTTGAAAAGAAAGGACAGAAGCATCAAGCCAACCATTACTTTCATGGCTCGTTCGAGAAAGCGATAGATCTGTTTGGCCGCGAACAGGAATACGATGATCAGGCCGTTGAACCCCAGCAGGACCCATCGAGCATCGAGGTCGGGGACAAGTGTTCCGGCGGCGGCAGCCACCGCCAGATTATTTGAGAACTGGAATGTGCCGCAAATAAGGCAGAGATTGATGCCGATCAGGGCGGCGGCGGGGCGGCCCAGGCGCTGGGCGACCAGCGTGCAGGGCGTGGCGCCGCCGAGGACTCCGATTCGGGCGGCGGTTGTCATGTACGTGCCCATCAGAACACCCGTTAGCAGCAGCAGCCACAGCAGTTGGTATCGGTGGTTGGCGCCGATGTTCGCGCTGATCAACAAGCTGCCGGGTCCGAAGACGACACAGGCGGTAATCAGCGCCGGGCCGACCGACCGCCACCAGACCGGACGCCGCTCGGACTCGCGAACCACAGGTGTTTCAGTCATCAGAGGCCTCGCCACAAAAGGGGCTGGGTGCGACCGTATTTCGGTCTTTTTTTGTCACACGCTTGCAGGCTTTATATCAGATGTGTAAGAAGTATGCCAGCTTTTTGGGTGGAGACAGAGGTGTGGCTCGCCGGGCTGCAAGGGCCGGAATCGTTCGATTTGCCGGACCTACCGCAACTCCACATCGGGCTCCACGTACCAGTCGGCTCGGCGATTGTCATGCTTGAAAAGATCTTCCACGTCGCGGACGTCGATTGAACCGTCGGCGGTGATATCCCCGAACAGATAGCTCTCGGGCGACGTGGCGCTGTCCGCCAGGTTATCCAGCACAATGGCAAAATCCAGCTCGTTCACGATGCCATCCGCGTTCAGGTCATACCAGAAGATGCTGTCGTTCGGCGGCGTGTTGCTTACGTTCCACGCCAGGCCATAGCGCTGGTTCGAGGCTGATTCCTGCTGATTCTCATTGTCGCTGAAGGCCAGAACGATCCGGTAAACGTTGTAGTCCGGGTCGGCGGCGGCGTAAATGTGTTCGAGATTGTCAACGCTGCTGTCGCTGTAATCGAGCAGGTAATCATTGCCCTGGTCAACCGGGTCGATGGCCCACAGTTCAAGGCGGAGGTTGCTGTCTTTACCGGGGATCGGCTTAAACGGAGATACACTGGCGTAGTGTCTGTTCCAGGCCAGTGTGATGGTAATGATTTTATCGGCCGGTTCCGTGAGCGTGACCGTGTAGCTATTCTGCGGCGCCCGGCGTTTATCCAACAGGTTCAAATCCCAACCCGTTGCGGGCGCCTCGCCGGGCTTGCTCATTCCGGCGACAAGCTGGTTGTAGGCTCCGACGGCGTTCAGCATACCGGCGCCCTGGATATAATCGAGAACAGCGGAGTGATCATCATCAGTTTGAAGGCGGCCCTTGTGCCAATAGGGCAGTTTTGTTGCAGAATTGAGCAGGATGGCTTTCATCACACAATTGCCGCCATCGGGTGAAGCCGCGGCATCGAGCTCCGGGTCTTGTCTGGCCTTTTGGAGGAGCAGACCGACGGTTCCGGCTACAACAGGCGTCGAGAAGCTCGACCAGTTCCCGACCGGTTCATAGCGGTTCGGCTCAGTGACGTCCGCCGCCAGGCAGTTGCCCGGGGCGACGAGATCGGGCTTGCACCGGCCGGTGCCGGTCGGGCCGTAGCTCGAATGTTCCGGGTAAGCCAACGCAAAATTTGCCAGATTGATCAGAGGGTCGCTCGTATTGACCGAATCGACGACCCCTACGCCGATGACATTGGCCCCGGCGCCGGGGTACAAGACGGGACCGCGAGGCTCTCCCCCGTTGCCGATGCTGGCCACAACGATAGTGCCGTAGTGCTCCACGAGTGATTCGATGCCCCGCGTCCACCAATCTTCAAACTGGCTGCCCCAGCTTGCCACGATGACATCCGCATCCGGGGCGGTGTGACTCAGCACGTTGTTAACCAGGAAATACAGGAATTCATACACGTCGGCCTCGGCCTGCGGCGCTGCGCCCTGGTAATAGAAGGGGCCGATCTTCGGGTGGAAGGCATCCGGATCCTCGCCGAGCAGTATGGAACAACTGGCCGTCGAATGTGGCGAGATGCCTGCCGGCAATCCGGCGTCTTCCCAGAAACCGAATTGGCGCGTTTTGAAGCAGTCGTGCTCGACGGCGGGCCGGAAATCATTCTGCGGCTTGTCATCGATATAGGTGAAACTTCGGCAAACCACGGCGAATTTCACGCCGGTGCCCGTCAGCGTCGGATCGATCTGCTTGAGAGCATAGATTCCGGTATGTTTCAGGCCCTGCGGCTGGAGAACACCCACAATGGACGGAGCATCGGCTCTGGCAGCAGCAGAGCCAAGCACTATTGCCAGAAGAGCGACAAGGCTGGGTACGAACTTTTCATTGGCCGTTTGCGTCACCGTACAACCCCTGAGGCGGCGTGAGAAGCAAAGTGGGACACACCTACCCTTCCAGTTGCCTCCCCAACAAAAAACATTTTCTTTTCACCGGATTCCTGCTATTATGATACTACAAACGGCCTTGGTTTTCAAGTAAATTATGGCGGTGGTTCTAATAATTCGGCTGTTGACAGTATTGACAACCGCAGTTGCCGTCAACTGGCGGGGGAGTATTGCGTTTATCGGGCAGGCGTGCTATAGTCACGTCAACGTGTACGTTATTTTCGCTGAAAATCGGCTTTCACTATGAAGGTACTCCTTGATTCGAGACAAATTGAGCAGGCGCTCACGGGTCTGGCGGACCAGATTATCTCTGATTCGCTTGCCGATCCGGATATCGCCGTGATTGGCATTCGCAGCAGGGGGGAAATCCTGGCTCAGCGGCTGTCCGCCCAATTGTCGCGGCGGCTTGACAAGGATGTTCCGTGCGGGACGTTGGATATTACGCTTTATCGCGACGACCTGAATTCGCCCCAGGGCAACGCTCAGCCGCAGGTGCGAACCACGGAAATCGGGTTCGACATTGACCAGAAGGTCATTATTCTGGTCGATGACGTTCTGTACACCGGGCGATCGACGCGAGCGGCCATGGATGCGCTGGTCGATTTGGGCAGGCCCCGGGTGATCAAGCTGGCGGTTCTCGTTGACCGAGTCGGGCGCGAGCTGCCGATACAAGCGGACTATGCCGGTTTCAAGACGGACGCCGCCCCCGGCGAGTCTGTCCAGGTCAACCTCGTCGAGTCGGATGGAAAAGACGAAGTAGTCGTCGACTAACGATACGCAGGCTGTGGGACACCACACGTATGGTAACCGTAAGGAAAGGCAAACAGTTCAAGTGGCAGCGCAAACACCTGCTGGGTCTCCGAGATCTCGACAAAGACGAGATTACCTACATACTGGATACCGCCCGGGGATTCGAGCAAGTCAGCACGCGGTCGGTGAAGAAAGCACCGCCCTTGCGCGGCAAGGTCGTGGTGAACTTGTTCTTTGAAGACAGCACGCGAACGCGAAACAGCTTTGCCCTGGCGGCGGGCCGGTTGAGTGCGGACATCATTGAATTTACGAAGAAGTCCAGTTCGGTGAGCAAGGGCGAGACGCTGCTGGATACGGCCAGGAATCTCGAGGCCATGGGAATTGACATTGTGGTCGTGCGCCATGAGGCCGGCGGGGCGGCGAGATTTCTGAGCAGGAACATCAAGGCGTGTGTGGTCAATGCCGGCGACGGATTTTGCGAGCATCCGACGCAGGGCCTTCTCGACGTCTATACGATACGCAAGATCAAAGGCTCGCTCGAAGGTTTGAAGATTGCCATCGTGGGCGATATTGCCCACTCGCGTGTGGCGCGCAGCGACATGTGGGCGATGACAAAGCTCGGCGCCGAAGTGACGTTTGTCGGCCCGCCGACGCTGATGCCGACGCAGGTAGGGCGATTGCCGGTCAAGGTCAGTTACAGCCTCGACGAGATTATCGAGAAGGTGGACGTGATCAACGTGCTCAGGATCCAGTTTGAGCGGCTTGGGGGCAATCCTTTTCCCTCGATACGGGAATATTCGCATTACTTCGGGCTGACCGTCGAGCGGATGAAAAGGGCCAAGCCCGACATTTTGGTCATGCACCCCGGACCGATTAACAGGGGGCTTGAAATAGAAAGTGAAGTGGCGGACGGCCGGAACAGCGTTATCCTCGAGCAGGTGACCAACGGGCTGGCCGTACGAATGGCGGTGCTCTTTCTGGTCAACCAAGCCGCTGCCCAGTAAGTTTGGCAAGCATATCTGACGGCGAGCGACGGACGATGAACAATGGAGTCCTGATAAAAAACGGCCGGGTCATCGACCCGGCAAACGGAATCGACGGAAAGTATGACGTGCTTATCGTCGATCACAAGATTGAACGGGTCACAGAGAAGATCGAAGAATCGGGACCTGGGTTTGAGGGCTGCACGGTTATCGACGCCGCCGGCAAACTGGTGACCCCCGGGCTGATCGACATCCACGTTCACTTTCGCGAGCCCGGCGACGAAGAAGAAGAAACCATAGCGAGCGGCTCGGCGGCGGCCGTCGCCGCGGGTTTCACCTCCGTCGTGTGCATGCCGAACACGAAGCCCCCGATTGAAAATGAAACCGATGTCGAGTACGTCCACCGAAAAGCCAGGCAAGCCAGGAAAACGCATGTTTATACCATGGGGACCATCACAAAGAGCCTCGAAGGGGTGGAACTTGCAGAAATGGGCTTCATGGCTGAAGCGGGTGCCGTAGGTTTCACCGACGACGGCCGGGGGGTACAGAATCCCGCCGTGATGCTCCGGGCCTTGAAGTACGCCGCGATGTTCGGCCTGGTGATTGCTCAGCACTGTCAGGATGACGCTATCGCCGGCGACGGCGTGATGAATTCGGGCTACTACTCGACGATACTGGGTTTGCCGGGGATAGACCCGCTGGCGGAAGAGGCCATGCTCTGGCGCGATATTCAACTGATCAAGAGAGCCCCCATTCGTTATCACGCCCAGCACATATCGACGGCCGGCTCTGTCGAGCTTATCCGGGCCGCCAAAAAGGACTCGCTGCCGGTGACCTGCGAGGTGACACCGCATCATCTGCTCCTGACCGAGGAATCTTGCGGTGACTATGACACCAACTATAAAGTGAATCCACCCCTGCGAAGGGCCGAAGACGTCGAGGCTTTGAAGCAGGCCGTTGCCGATGGGCTGGTGGACGCTCTGGCGAGCGACCATGCGCCGCACCTCCAAAGCGAGAAAGAGCTGGAGTTCCTGGCCGCTCCCTTCGGCATTGCATCTCTCGAATGCGCTCTTGGGCTTTATGTCAAGGCGCTGGTGGAGCCGGGTATTCTGGATTGGCCGGGGTTGATTCGCCTGATGACGGAAAAGCCGGCCGGCATCATCGGCATCGACAAGGGCACGCTCAGCAAGGGCAAACAAGGCGACGTGACCATCATCGACCCCGACGCCGACTATGTCATTGACGTAAACACGTTCCGCTCGAAGAGCCGGAACTGCCCCTATCAGGGCTGGAGGGTCAAAGGTAAAGTCGAAAAGACAATCGTCGGCGGCGAAATACGATTTGAAGCGTGAATGGTGTTTCTTCTTGGAGTGATGGTAGAAAACAACGACCGTGGAGAGCAATCATGGGTATTACCTACGTCGAAGGCCAGGTGAAAGGACCTTCCAATAAACAGAAAACCGTTCGGTTTCTCATAGACAGCGGAGCAACCTATTCACTGCTTCCCAAGAAAGTCTGGAAGGCGATTGGCTTGAAGCCGAGACGCAAGGTGTCTTTTACTTTGGCGGATGGGACGTCCATTGAAAGGGCGGTGTCAGAGACATATATCATCCTTCCACAAGGCCAGGCGCATACCCCGGTGGTGCTGGGGGAAGAAGGTGATGAAGCTTTGTTAGGAGTAGTGACGTTGGAGATTCTTGGCTTGGTGTTCAATCCGTTCGACCGAAGTCTCAGTCCGATGCGCATGCTCTTGTGTTGACGGATTTTCAGAAATAGTTCGGCTGACTATGTTTATTATTGATGGGCATAATTTGTTGCACGCCATCTGCAAAATAGAGGAGAACGCCAGGGCGCTCAGCGAGCCGGCGCTGTGCGGAGTCCTCGGGACGTATTTGAGGCTGACCGGCGAGACGGCGGCGATCGTTTTCGACGGGACCGGACCGCCGGACAAGGGCGGATTTGAGGGCATGAGCAATCTTGAGGTCCTCTTTGCGGGGTTAGGGACCGATGCCGACACGATAATCGAAGATAAGATTAAGGCCAGCACCGCCCCTAAAGGATTGACGATTGTCAGCAGCGACAGGCGATTACAGCAGGCAGCGCATGCGAGACGAGCGATGGCCATCAAGTCGGAAGTTTTCTGGACTGAGCTTCAAAAACAGCTCAGTCGCAAGAGGAGGCCGAGAGAGCCGTCGGCAAAACGTCAGGGGCTCAGCCAGAGCGAAACCGAGCAATGGCTTAAGGTTTTTGGCATCGAGCAGTAGCGTCTTGCTCAATCGCAAGATCGGGACTCATGGTTTCTTGTCGCCGTTGGAACGAGCCGCTTTACACGAATTCTTCAACATCAGAATTTTGTATTGCTTCATCACGTCAAAGGTTGTATAAGAGTACTTTCCCGTGCCCAATCGCGGCACAAGACCGGGTAGAATTCACCCGCGTCTGAGGGCATCACACGACATCGACGTCTGCGGTGTGATATGAGGCTCTGCACGAGAGGGGCTCTTTTTTGACATAAATTGTTGTTTGGCTTGACTTTAGGGAAACAATGGAGAACTTATGAAGCGCGAAATGGTGACGGTTGACGGCAACGAAGCGGTGGCCTATGTGGCCCATGCGACCAATGAGGTGATTGCGATATATCCCATTACTCCGAGCTCGTCTATGGGCGAAATCGCCGATGCAAGAACCGCCAAAGGCGAAGAGAATATCTGGGGAACGATCCCTTCGGTCACGGAGATGCAATCTGAAGCCGGCGCCGCCGGGGCGGTGCACGGCGCACTGGCCACCGGTGCTCTGACGACGACGTTCACGGCGTCGCAGGGCCTTTTGCTGATGATTCCGAACATGTATAAAATTGCCGGCGAGCTGCTGCCCACGGCGTTCCACATCTCCGCTCGGTCGTTGGCGTGTCAGGCCCTTTCGATATTCGGCGACCATTCGGATGTGATGACCTGCCGCGAGACCGGCTTTGCGTTGCTTGCCTCGTGTGGCGTTCAAGAGGCAATGGACATGGCCCTGATCGCGCAACAGGCGACCCTGGCATCGAGTGTTCCTTTCCTGCATTTCTTCGACGGTTTTCGCACGAGCCACGAAGTGCAAAAGGTTGAACAGTTGACCTTCGACGACATGCGCGCGATGATCGACGATAAGCTCATCGCGCGGCACCGGGCCAGGGCCCTGACACCGGACAGGCCGATGATCAGCGGCACGGCCCAAAATCCCGACGTTTACTTCCAGGGCAGGGAGACGGTCAATAAGTACTACCTCGCCGTCCCGCAAATTGTCCAGCAGACGATGGACAAGTTCGCCAAAATTGTCGGCAGGCAGTACCATCTGTTCGACTATGTGGGGGCGAAGGATGCCGAGAAAGTGATCATCCTGATGGGCTCGGGGGCCGATACGGCCCATGAAACCGTTGAATACCTGGCGGGCAAGGGCGAGAAAGTCGGCGTGCTCATGGTCCGGCTGTTCCAGCCCTTCAGCACCAGCGACTTCATCGCCGCGCTGCCGAAAACCACCACGAAGATCGCCGTGCTGGACCGAACGAAGGAACCCGGTTCGCTGGGCGAGCCGCTGTACCTGAACATTCGAACCGCCGTCGGAGAGGCGATGGGCAAAGGCGAAGCGCCCTTCGAGGAGTACCCATTGATTGTGGGCGGCCGCTATGGGCTTGGCTCGAAGGACTTTACGCCGCCCATGATCAAGGCGGTTTTCGACAATCTCGACGCGGACAAACCGAAATACGGGTTTACCGTCGGCATCATCGACGATGTGACCGATACGAGCCTTGAGGTGGATGAGTCTTTTGAGATTCCGAGCAAGAATCTTTTCCGCGCCATGTTCTATGGTCTGGGCTCGGATGGAACGGTCGGCGCGAACAGGAACTCGATAAAAATAATCGGCGAGGAGACGGATAATTACGCGCAGGCTTACTTCGTCTATGATTCGAAGAAAGCCGGCGCCGTGACCGTATCACACCTGCGGTTCGGCAAGAAGGAGATTCGCCGGCCTTACCTTATTACGACGGCCGACTTTATCGCTTGCCACAACCCGGCCTTCCTGGAGCAGTTTGATATGCTCGCGCCGGCGCGAGACGGGGCGACGTTCCTGCTGACCAGCAGCCACGGGCCGGATGAGGTCTGGGACACGCTGCCTCAGAAAGTCCAGGAGCAGATCATCGAGAAGAAACTCAAGTTCTACGTGATCGACGCCATTGGCATTGCTCAAGGCCTGGGCCTGGGCGGCCGGATCAACGTGATCATGCAGACCGCGTTTTTCAAGATCAGCAATATCATCCCGCTCGAAACGGCCGTGGGAGCCATCAAGGACGCGACCCTGAAGACCTATGGAAAGAAGGGCCAGAAAGTGGTCGATATGAACAATGCGGCGGTCGATGCCGCCCTGAACAAAATCTATGAAGTCCAAGTGCCGGGCAAAGTAACGAGCAAGATAAAGATGCGACAGTTGGTTTCCGATGATGCGCCCGATTTTGTCAAGGACGTCACGGCCGAGCTGATGGCGTTCCACGGCGACAAGCTGCCGGTGAGCAAGATGCCTGATGACGGCAAATTCCCAACAGGCACGACGAAGTTCGAGAAACGAAACATCGCGGTCAATATCCCCGTATGGGAACCGGATGTCTGCATCCAGTGCGGGACGTGCTCTTTTGTTTGCCCGCACGCGACGATTCGGATCAAGGCATACGACCCCAAGTACGCCGATGGTGCTCCCGAAACCTTCAAGAGCGCCGAGGCCAAGGGAAAAGAGTTTGCCGGCATGAAGTTCACCGTCCAGGTGGCCCCGGAAGACTGCACCGGCTGCGGCGCCTGCGTGCAGGCATGTCCGGCCCAGGAGAAGGACCAGGACAAGAAACCCACGGGAAGAAAAGCCATCAACATGGCGGCACAGGAGCCGCTGCGAGATGCCGAGCGTGAAAACTACACCTACTTCCTGGCGATTCCGAATACCGACCCGAGTCTCTTCAAAGCCGCCAGCGTCAAGGGCAGCCAATTGATTGAACCTCTGTTCGAGTACAGCGGCGCGTGCGCCGGATGCGGCGAAACAGCCTATGTCAAGTTGCTCTCGCAGTTGTTCGGGGACAGGGCTTACATCGGGAATGCAACCGGCTGCTCGTCGATTTACGGCGGAAATCTGCCCACGACACCCTATGCAAAGCGCTCGGATGGCAGAGGGCCGACCTGGAGCAACAGTCTTTTTGAGGATGCCGCCGAGTTCGCCCTGGGAATGAGGCTGACCGTTGACAAGCTCCAAGAGCGCGCCCTGGGTCTGCTGGAGAAAGTCGCCGAGAAGGGCTGTGTCAAGAAGGATCTGGCTGAGCAGATCCGGCAGGCGGTCTTAGCCAATGACCCCGCCACGCAGACAGTTGAACAGCAAAGAGCACGGGTGGATGAGCTCAAGAAACAGTGTGCGCAGAGTCAATGTCCCGAATGCAAATACCTGCTCGATCTGGCGGATTGCCTGGTTCGTAAGTCCGTCTGGGCATTGGGTGGAGACGGCTGGGCCTATGATATTGGGTACGGCGGTCTGGATCACGTGCTGGCCAGCAGGGCGGACGTCAATGTCCTGGTTCTGGATACCGAAGTGTATTCCAACACGGGCGGCCAGATGTCGAAATCCACCCCGCGGGCGGCGGTCGCGAAGTTTGCGGCGGCGGGTAAACCTGCACCCAAGAAAGACCTGGGTCTGCTGGCGATGACCTATGGCAACATCTATGTTGCAAAGGTCGCGATAGGTGCGAACACGAACCAAACCGTCAAGGCGTTCGTCGAAGCCGAAGCGTATCCCGGGCCGTCGCTGATTATTGCCTATGCACACTGCATCGCGCACGGCATCAATATGACGCTGGGGTACCAGGAGCAGAAGAAGGCGGTCGCCTGTGGGCACTGGCCGTTGTATCGCTTCGACCCCCGACTCAGAGAGCAGGGCAAGAATCCGTTGCAGCTTGACTCGAAGACTCCCACCGGCGATTTCGAAGAATATGCCTATGGCGAGAACCGTTATCGGACGCTGAAGCAATCGAAGCCGGATGTGGCGGCCGAATTGATTAAACTCGCCGCCCGCGATGCGGCACAAAGATGGACGCTGATGGAGCAGCTCGCCAATTTGAAATGCGACAAGTAGTCAAAGGGCTTTTGCAAAATTGAAGTTAGGCATACTGTGGAAAACAATCTTGGCTTTTCGATTGGAGAGAGGAGGTTTAGAGCAAATGCGTAATCGTTTGATCGAATCGGTTTGCGTGATCCTCGGTGCCGGGCTTATGCTCGGAGGATGTAAGTCTCATCAGGTGCAGGAGGTGGTCGTGCTGGCCCAGGGACCTGACCTCAACACACTTTCGGTTCCGTCGGAGTATGCGACCGCAGCGATTGACGCGGCCGGAGGACTGGATGCCTGGACGAGCACGAAGCAGTTGCAGCTCGACTGTGTAGTCACTTTCTTCCGCCCGGACGGCACCTTCTACCTGACCGAGCAAAGCTTTGAAGTCTATCCGTGGTCCAGCGCTCTTGAGATTTCGGCAATGGAGCCGCAGGGCGCGTTCGCCTGGCGGCTGTCGAAAGGGCAATTCGAGGTCCTGCAGGGCGCCGATCGCGTCAAGGACCTCCCGATGGTCGTAGCGAGCCGCTGTTTCGCGGAAGCGATCTTAGAGATCATCACCACTCCGGCGCGCCTTATGGACGACTCGGCCGAATTTGCCAGAGAAGATACCGCCGTCAAGATACACGGACAATGGTACCAGCCCATCAAGAGAAAGGCCTCGACCGAGGCTGTTTTTTATCAGGACCGGGACAATTCCACGATTGATATGATCCAGTTCGCGTGCAGCGCCAAGGGCAAATCGCTGACGGTGCGCGGCTACGATTACAAAAAAGTCGAAAAAGGTGGGCCGGCTGTCCCCACAAAGATAGAGATATTCAACGGAAGCGGCGGGGCAGACGCACAGGATCGCCTGGTCAAAATCGACTGTCACCGTTTCGTGCGAGTGCAATAGGACGTGCGGCCGCCGATAGTTCTTGGCTGCAATTGGCAAGTTTTTGTTATTGCGACGGAATTTTTCTGCCTTGCTGCAGGCCCTCTTGTCTGTCCAGGTAACCTGGTGATTATCGGCCGCAGGAACGCCCGTCGCCCCACGTCAAATGCAACTGCACGAGAGCTTACGAAAGCTCCGGCGGTTTCACTTTAGCGCTGTGGGGTAACTTCAGGTGTTTGTCAACTCAAGGGTCCTTCCATAACTGCCGTCTGGAACAGAAGTTGTGCACGCCATTATAGCAACGACTGCTCCGAGAGGGTCTTCTCAAAACCGGGCCGGCAGGCCGTCGGTGCCTTCCTCCAAGACCGGTCGAAACAAGCTCTTGTCCTGCGGTGGTGCCTTTTCCACGTGCGCTTTTGGGATGCAAAAAAAGGTTAAGAGGCCTAACCATTAAACCGATAAATCTCATCGAGTGAAGATGCGTTTCAGGCACTCTTTGAGGTTCAGAATGAAGATGGAGCTCGGTGTTTTGAGGAACTCTGTTGCGATGGAGAAGATAGCGGCGAAAGCTGGAAAGAGGAGCGGTCTTTTTACAGTCTGCGTCTTTTTCCTGCCCGTGCTGTCCTTATTCTGCGGTTGCGGCAACAAATTCTTCGACCCGGCCCAGGTCGGCAGGTTCCGGCCGGTCCCCGCGGTCAACGTGATATTGGATTCACTCGGTGTGGCCGAGGAAGCGCCGGTAGCTTGGGAGGGAGCGGAAGAGCCTTTGCCGGTCGATACCGTGGGGGCAGAGGTCGACTACACTCTGATGTCGGGCGACGTTGTCAGCATATCGATTTATGAGCTGCTTCGAGAAGGAGCTTACCACACGAACAATTATGTTGTTACCGAAACCGGCAGGATTTCCATACCCGAAGTCGGAGTCGTCCAGGCCGCGGGCCTCAGTGAAACACGGCTCGAAGAAGAGATTAAGAAAATCTTGTCTCCGAACGTCCTGAAGAATCCAACGGTTACCGCAACGCTGGTCACGTCCCAGCAGCGCGCCTTTTCCGTCCTGGGCGACGGCGTTCAGTTTCCGGGCAGATATTTTCTTCCGCGATATGCTTTCAGACTGACCGATGCCCTTGCGACCGCGGGCAGTCCTCGGCAGTTCAACGTGAGCTATATCTATGTTTCGCGCGTGATCGACGACGGCGGGACGGGCCCCGGGCCGATCAACCCAGGGTTCGGCGAGCTGGAGCTGAAGGTCATTGAACCGGAAACGACCAAACCCGATATTCGCAGGCAAAATACTTCCCCACCGCGCGCACAATATCAGTGGCCGAGAAGCAATGTAGTGATCGCTTCGTCTGAAATGATAACGGAGGCCGAACCGAGACGGTTCGCAAGTCCGTCCAGTCAGTGGAACCCGCGCACAGTCAATCGGATATACACCAACAATGCAGGGAACGGGTCCGGCCAGGCGGTCCCACAACAACGAACGGATGAGCCGGTCAGTGTCGATGACATATTGAAAACACTGTCGGAACGGACGCGCCGCGACCAGGGGACAGATGAGCAAACACGGCGTCAGGACACGTTACAGCCATCGCTTGGGTCGACGGTAACGGGTACCGGCGCACAGGCTGGAGCGCCGGGCCAGGATATCTCCGGAGACGTGCAGTGGGTCTTCCAAAATGGTCAATGGGTCCCGGTTCAGGTCACAGGCCCGAAGCCCGTGCCGGAAGAGCAGCAGACCGGGCACATTGAATGGATATTCCAGAACGGCAAATGGGTTCCGATTCAGATCGGACCGGCAAAACCCACGGAACCACAGATAGATGTCAGGCCCGAACAGAAACTCCCTGCTCCAGCCCCGAAAGAAGTAGCAGTGCCCGAGTGGGACCAGGAGGGCGCAAAGACACGACTGATTAAGATTCCGGCCGACAGGCTGCTGGCCGGAGATCCACGCTACAATATCGTGATAAAGCCGGGCGATTCCATCTTCGTTCCCGTGGATATCATCGGGGAAT
Source organism: Sedimentisphaerales bacterium (assembly GCA_035529475.1). Taxonomy (GTDB): domain Bacteria; phylum Planctomycetota; class Phycisphaerae; order Sedimentisphaerales; family Anaerobacaceae. The sequence goes on from DATKWR010000354.1 coordinate 17,707, forward strand.
TCTGCATCATGGGCAACGTCAATCGTACCGGATACATCCCGCTCACCGGCCGACCCATGACTTTGAAACAGGCGATAGCCGCCGCGGGCGGCCTGGGGCCTCTGGCCTGGCCAAAACGCTGTGAGGTGGTCCGCAGAATCGGGCAGAAGAAGGAAGAAATCGTCATGGTGGACCTGGACAAGATTGCCAGCGGCGAGGAGCCTGATTTCTTCATCAAGCCGCACGATCTGATCAACGTCGGCACACACGCGACGTCGAGATGGCGCGCCATCCTGCGGAACGCGTTCCGAGCCACGTATGGTTTTGGCTTCGTCTATGACCGCAATTTTGCGGATAGAGACTTCTACACCCACAGGCCGATCCCGGATTGGTTCTGACAAAGACACAGAACGACGACTGGAACGCTGTCGAATCGGTGCGCCGCTTCACTTTTTTTGTGTTGTTTCAGTTTTCACTATTGTGGACAATAGAGCAGGTTCTATTGCAGAGGGAGCCCCTTTTGCCGGGTTCCCATTTTGTTGTAACTGAACTTCTGCAAAATTGAAGTTAGGCATATATTATTTCAGAAAATCGGTTTCACGATTTTCTGAAAATAATAGGGTACCGTATGATAACATATTATCAGGACAAATGTTACGCATGGTGTTTTAGAAAGAAAAAATTGAAAGAGAAGATTTTTTCTTTCCAAAAGTATGCCTAACTTCAATTTTTCAGAACCCCTGTTGTAAGCCCGGACGTATGAACCCTGCATGAGAAACGCAGAATGGAAACGCCCGTACATGGATTAGACAAAACAGCTCAAAGGCATCATTGGCGACAGCTCGGGCTGCACGCGTATATCAAAGTATTCATTATCGGCGGGCTCATCGGCTATCTTTTTCGCGTGGAGATAAGTCAGATTATTGAAACGTGGCTTGCCGATAGTAGCTGGTCGCACGGCTTTCTGATTCCGCTGTTCAGCGCATACTTCATCGGCCGCAGGAAAGAGGACATTCTCAGTCTGCAAGCCAGGCCGAATTATATCGGCCTGCTGTTCCTGGTCCTGGTCACCGGGTTTTATGCTCTGAACAGATTCAGCCCCTCCGGGTACGAGTACTTCTGCCGCATTTCGCTGATAGCGACCCTCGGCTCAGTCGTACTTTTCCTGGGAGGCTGGAGCTTGATTAGATATACGTGGCTGCCGATCATCTTCCTCTTTTTTGCGGTCCCGCTGCCTGACCGATATTACAAAGCGATGACCATACCCATGCGACAATGGGCGGCGACGGTCGCCAGCGGTCTGCTGAATCTGGTTCCCGACCTGGAAACGACCGCGAACGGTGTCGTGATCGATGTCTTCTACAGAGGTAAAGCGTTGGAGCCGGGGCTGGATGTGGCGGAAGCTTGTGCCGGGATGAGGCTATTGATGGCCTTTGTGGCTTTGGGGGTAGCAATGGCATACTTGCACGAGCGCCCGATGTGGCAGCGGATGATTCTGCTGGCCAGCACCGTGCCGATCGCCATATTCTGCAATATTGTGCGGGTCACAGCTACCGGGTTCATCTACATCCTGATCCATCCGAAATACGCACAGGGTATTTACCACGATATGCTTGGGCTGGCCATGCTGCCGCTGGCTTTTGGCTTGTACGGTTTTCTTGCGTGGTTTATGTCGAGCTTGTTTGTACACGAATCGGATGCCGTTTCCGAGGATATTGTGATTCATAGACGAGAAGCATGATGCCTGGTTTGAGAGCCAACATACGAATCTATTTGCAGCCGGCCTTTCTGATATGTGTGCTGGTGCTTGGCGCCGCCGGAGCGGGGATGTCGTTTACGATGAAGAAACTGGGTGTGGTGCTCAAAAAGGAGCCGCTGCCGCTGAAGAGCTCCTTGGAGCTGTTGGATGAAGGGGGCTTGGGCCCATACCAGGTTGTGCCGCCGAAACGGAAGATCGAAAACGCGGAAGTCCTGCAGGCACTGGGGACCCGGGATTATATTCAGTGGGTTATAGAGGATACCGAGCAGGACGCGAGCAGCCCCGTGAAGACATTTCTGCTGTTTATTACCTACTACCCGCTTCCGGACAGGGTGCCGCACGTTCCGGAAGAGTGCTGGACGGGCGGCGGCTACCAGAGACTCGGGTCTGAAGACGTGACACTGAATATCGCCGGCGATGCGGGTTTTCAGGCGACCGTTCCAGCGAAGTACCTTGTTTTTGCACCCAAGAGCTCGAATCTTTGGCAAAGCGGTGTGCGAATCCCAAACGTGTATTTTTTCAAGGTCAATGGGGACTATGCAGGCGGCCGGGAAGACGCACGATTGGCTTTGAACAAGAACCTTTTCGGCCGGTATTCGTATTTCAGCAAGGTGGAGCTGGTGTTCAACATGGGTTCCGTACCGCCGACTAAAGAGGAGGCGGTCGCAGCAGGCAAGAAGCTCTTGGCCGTCGTCTTGCCCATCCTGGAAAAGAAACATTGGCCCGACTGGGACAGCGGGGGTGTTTCACGATAACACAAATATGCGATCAACGATACGAGGTTAGTCTATGATGAACAGGAGGTTGAACAAGAAAGTCGCACTCATCGGCTCGGGCGTTTTCCTGCTTTTGCTGTTCGCCGCGATTGCCGTAATCCTGCAGTTGGGCCAGAGCGCCGAGGAGTACATCCGAGACGCCGAAACCGCGTTGCAGACGGCTCGGAACGCAGAAGACAAGCCCTCGAAGGAGCAGAATTACGAGCGAGCCAAACGCAGCTTTCAGCGTGCCTACGGCAAAGCCGGGAGCAATTCGGCCAGAGAAGAAATCCTTTCGCAAATGGTGGATATGTGCCTTGAAACCAGGGACTGGAATTACGTCCTGGTATGCTGGGATCAGATCATCAAGGCGAACCCAGACAACGCCAAAGCTCGATATGGGCGATTGACGTACTTCTACATATTGGCCGACAGCGGCAGTTCCGGGGCCTGGAATGAGGTAAAGGAACAAGCAGCCGAGTTTTTGAAAGTAGCCGAGAAGCAGGGCCTGCTCAAGGAAGATACCGCGAAGTGGGATATTCCTGAAATGGAACAGGAGGCCGTCGGTCGGCTGCAATTGGGTCCATACTTGTATTTGGTCAGGGGACGGGCGAGCTTCGAGATGGCCGGCCTAAGAACGGTCACAAACCCGGACGAGTCACTCGCCCAGGCCGTTGATGATTTGAACAAAGTCCGGGAATTCGATCCCAACAACATCTATGCCGACCTATATCTGGCACGGGCAACGGTCACGCGAGCAGAGCTTTTTGCCGCAAGAGGCAGTTTCGCTGAAAGAGACAAGGCGACGGCGCAGGCTGTCACGCTTTTGGAACAAGCCGCCCGAATAGCCGACTCCGACCCGAGCGCAGACATCGACCTTCTGATGCTCAAGCTCAGGCTCGCCAGAGACAGGAGTTCGGCGACGGCGCGGGAACAGGTTGAGTCCTTCGAGCCGCAGTTTTTGGCGCTTGTCAACAAGTTTAGATCGAGTGCAAGAGCCTTTTCGCTTCTGTCCGCATTCTACTTGGAATATTCGGTTTATGCGGGACCGAGTCTCGGTCCAGAGAATCTCCGCAAGGCGATTGAGGCCGCCGAAAAGGCGATGGAATTGGATGCGGGAAATGTGGGCTACGCAATCAACGCGGCCGATTTACACTACCGCAGTTTCTCCATCTATGACAGGAAAGAGGAGATACAAAAGGCGATAGAAATCGCGCAGAAAGCACTCGAATTGCCGGGCGCCCAGGATACGGCGGGTCCGCGAGAGCGGGTGAATACATTTAACAGGTACAGGCTATATTCTCTCGTGGCGAATTGCTATATCGAGCGGGTACTTGGGGATCGAACGGCGAAAGATTCCTCACAAGGTCAAAGTTGGCTGGCCAGTGCCGAGCACGCGGTACATCAGATTGAGCAGCTCTTCGGCAGCGGCCAGGAGCCGCTGGTGGCCAAATGGAAAGGAATGCTCGATCTGGCAAAAGGGGACGAAGAGGCTGCCGTAAGCACGTTGTATGCGGCTTACGAACAACTCAAATCCGTGATGCCGCCGCAGCCGCCTTGGCCGAGAGACCTGGAGCTGGCACAGCTTTCGTACACGCTGGCCCGGATTTTCAGGGACACTTCTGAGACGGGGGCTACTCTCGAATTCCTGACAAGCGCCATCTACGCGGGAATCAGCGACGTCAAGCCTGAAGCCTATCTGGATTATGTTAACGCCCTGTTGACCCTGGGCCACTTCCCAGACGCATTGAGGAACCTGGATGCCTTCGAGGAATACTTCGGCGCCAACCCCAGATGCCGGGAGCTTCGCGTCAGGACCTATATCGGTGCAAAACAGTTTGCCGAGGCCGAAACCGAGCTGGGCCGAATGCCCGTAACCGAGCCCGCCGCGGTTCGATTGCGCTGGGCGCTGGCGCATGCACGGGTCCGCGATGTGCGTTTGAACATCAACCAGAGAATGAGGCAGGAGGACGCGGGGTCCGCTCTCGAACCTGCAAAGTTCGATCCCAACAGTCCCGGCGGCTCGCAAGCCGATGTACCACCGCACATGAGAAGCGAGCTTGAGAAGTACAGCCAGTTGGAAGGGGAGCTGCTTGAGAAGCTTGTCTCCGCCGAGCCAAATTCAGTCGAAGAGGCTTCGATCGTCAGCGTGTGCGGGAACCTGATATCGCTTGGCAAGACCGGCCAGGCTGCACAGCTCATCCAGCGCTTTTCAGAGCATCGTCCGGACAGCCCGGTGGTGTTGGTCTATAAACGGATACTCACCGAGCCTGATCCGGCGAAAGTTCCGCCCGAAAGGCTCAGGCAAATAGAAGAGCAGGGCCTGTCGAGCATTGGTGACCCGGCTCGTCGAGCGCTGGAGCTTGGCATTTTCTATCGCCGGAACGGCGAGCTGCAAAACGCCATTGTCCAGTTAAGGAAGGTGTTCGACGCAGCAGTCCCGCTGCAACAGATCTCGTCCGGCTCCGCTGCGGATCGCGCACGGCTCGCTGCCAACCATCTTTTCGATATAGCCCTCGAAATGAAGAACTGGGAGCTGGGCGAGGAGATAACGAAAGCCGCCCGAACCATGAATCTGGATAATTGCCAGGGCCGGATCTTCGCGGCGCGTCTCGCTTTTGCCAAAGGTGAATTCAAGGACGCCTTGGTAAGAATCAACGAATGTCTCAAGCAGAGACCCATATTCTCCTATGCCTACATGCTCAGAAGCGATATCTATCTTGCCCTGGAAAATGAGCATGCGTCCATGGAAGACATCCGCAAGGCAGCGGCGCTAAATCCCATGGATGGGACGATCTCCCGAGGATTGGCAATTGCCTTATACCAGCGCAACCAGAGGCTCGGCGAAAGTGTTTCAGCCGCTCAGGTCGCGGAGACCAAGGATGCGCTGCAGCGAGCCATGGCGCTGAACCCGCAGGATACGGCATTGCGCGGCCTCTACGCGGACTACATAGCGCCCACCGACCCGCTGCGCGCGGTGGCGATCCGCCAGGATTTGCAGCAGGCGGATCCCAGCCTCGCCAACGCGGTGCTGCTGGGCAAACTGGCCACTGAGGCGGCCCTCAAAGAAACAAATCCGCAAACCAGGGATGCGTTGTTTGCCGTGGGCGGCTCCGCCTTTGAGCAGGCCAGACAGATAGACCAGCATGACAAGAGAATGCTCTATTACTATGCGGAATATTTGCGCGCGCGAGGCCGTCAGGACGAAGCAAAGAGTTTGCTTGAGGGCTCGCAAGACAACAAACTGCTCTGGGACCACTATTTTCAGACGGGTCAATACCAGAAAGCCAGGGAAGTCCTCGAGCAGTTGTACGACAGCGGTACCAAAGACAGCGCTGTGCTCAAAGGTCTGCTGCTCGCTGTCGAAAAAACCTCCGACAAAGAGGCCGTCAAAAAGTATTCCGAAGCACTTGTTTCGCTTGAGGACACGGTAGGAAACAATCTGTCCCAGATCGAGTCTTTCCTGAGAGTCGGCCTTGTCAGGGAAGCCGAGCGCAAGCTCCAGAGCTTCAAGGAGAAGTACCCCAACGAGCCCAGAGCCATGCTGTTGCAGGCATGGTTGTTGATGAGGCAGGGGCAGCTCGAAAAGGCGCTGGAGCTGGCGAACAGAATTCTCCAGAACGATCCCGATAACGCCGCCGCATGGCGGCTGAAGGGGGAAGTGGACTTCTACAGGCAGGACTATGACAGGGCCATCAGTGACTTCACAAAAAGCAAGGTCTCGTCGGACGAGCCTTACGTACGCCTCTCCCTGGCGAAGGTCTATCTGAAGACAGAGCGATACGAGGACGCGATGACCGAGCTAAAGACGGTCATCGATGCCCCGGGGGTTGCTCTTAACGCCCGGTCACAGCTTGAGCAAGTCTATTTCCGGCTGGACAGAAAAGAGGCGCTAAAAGCGCTCTACGCAGAGACCCTTGAGAAGTTTCCGCAAAATGCGCTATGGCTCGATCGAGCGGGGACTTATGCCATCGAGACAGGCGAATATGACAAGGCCGAGCAGATATTTGGGAAAGTGCTTCTGGCCGGACCTGAGCCGAGTCCCGGCCGCGATGGGGCGCGGAGGCCCGAAGATGCGCTCTATGCGACCGCGCTGGAGGGCTATCTCAGAGCGCTGAT